>JAEWZG010000052.1 GCA_023395435.1 Bacillota bacterium | reverse complement strand
CGGCAGTTATGTCCGAGAATTTTTCACCAGCTTCAATTCTTTCAAGATCTTCACCGGTAGGGGCAGGAATATATTTTGTTTTTTTCTTTCTTCCCATTTTTGCTAAACCTCCTATCGAATTTGTCCGCTTCCGTTGATTAAATATTTTATACTTGTAAGCTCCCGCAAGCCCATAGGACCTCTTGCGTGGAGTTTTTGTGTTGATATACCTATTTCAGCTCCAAGCCCGAATTCTTCACCGTCTGTAAATCTAGTTGAAGCATTTACATAAACTGCTGCTGCGTCAATGCGTTTTTGGAATTCTTCAGCACTCAAAAGGCTTGATGTAACGATACATTCTGAATGTCCTGTTGAGTATTTCTGAATATGTTCAATAGCTTCATTAACATCATTAACAACTTTTATCGAAATAATATAATCAAGAAATTCTGTTGCATAATCATCTTCTGTTGCAGGGATTACACAATCACCAAGAATTTTCCTAGTGAGTTCACAACCTCGGATTTCAACATTATGTTGGTCAAGACGTCTTTTAAGCTTATATAGGAACTCTTCTGCAATATCCTTGTGAACAAGGCAGCTTTCAACAGCGTTGCATACAGATGGACGTTGTGTTTTTCCGTTGTCAACAATATCAACAGCCATTTTTAAATCTGCTGATGTGTCAACGAACACGTGACAGTTACCTGTGCCAGTTTCAATGACAGGAACAGTTGCATTCTGTATAACAGCATTGATAAGTCCAGCACCGCCACGTGGAATAAGAACGTCAATGTATTCATTAAGTTTCATCATCAGTGTTGCGGTTTCTCGTGAAATATCCTCAACAAGCTGAATACAGTCAGCAGGCAAACCGACCTTTTCAATAGCTGTTCTCATAATATTTACAAGACATATGTTTGAATTTATAGCTTCCTTTCCACCTCTTAGGATTACAGCATTACCTGCCTTCAAGCAAAGTGCACCAGCATCAACAGTAACATTCGGACGGGATTCAAAGATTATTCCTATAACACCGAGTGGAACTCTTGTCTTGACAATTCTCAGCCCATTCGGGCGAAGTATTCCACTGTCAATAGAACCAATAGGATCTTCAAGCTTTGTGAGGGAAAGAACTGCATTAGCAATGTTCTTTATTCTCTTTTCATCAAGCATAAGTCTGTCTTGCATTGCCTGCGACATTCCGTTTGTTCTTGCTCTCTGAAGGTCGCACTCATTTTCTGTAATTATTATTCTGACAGAAGCAAGAAGCTCATTTGCAATAGCTTCAAGTGCGGCGTTCTTATCTGATGAAGAAGCGGTACCGATAGCATATTTCGCTGCCTTTGCCTTTATACCTAAATCTTCAATATAACTCATTTAATTATCACTCCCGTTTGCAGCAAATAAAGTCCCAACAGGTTTGTTTTCAAAAAGGTCGTAAAGGTGATTAGCATCATTTCCGTTCATAATTACCATATCAATACCTGCTTTGTTTGCAATCTTTGCTGCGTGAATTTTTGTTATCATTCCGCCTGTGCCATGCTTTGAACCAGCACCTTCAGCAAGTGAAATGATTTTATCGTCAATTTTATCAACAACAGGGATAAGATTTGCACTTGTGTGCTTGTGAGGATCCTTGTCATAAAGACCATTAATATCAGAAAGAATAACGAGCAGGTCAGCATCAACAAGGTCAGCAACAACAGCTGAAAGTGTGTCGTTGTCACCAAATTCAATTTCCTCAACAGAAATCGTATCGTTTTCGTTTATAATGGGTATGGCTCCTATTGAAAGAAGCTTTGAGAAAGTATTGATAGCATTCTGCTTTCTTTCTTCTACCTCAACAATATCCTTTGTCATAAGAACCTGTGCAACAGTATGATTATAAATAGAAAACTGCTTATCATAGAAATACATAAGTTCACATTGACCAATCGCAGCAATAGCCTGTTTTGAAGGAGTATCAGAAGGTCGCTCTCTTAGACCAAGTTTACCACAGCCTACACCAATAGCACCAGAAGTAACAAGAATAATCTCCTTACCACAGTTTTTAAGATCAGACAACACCTTAACAAGCTGTTCAATTCTTCTTATATTGAGCATACCTGTTGAGTGAGTGAGAGTAGATGTGCCTACTTTTATTACTATTCTTTTTCTGTCTGAGAGTTTTTCCATCCTAAACCACACTTCCTTTGTTAACGTTGTTGATAGGTTTTTTATCTTTAAAAGCTAAGAAGTTGTCTATAACCATTTGAACCAGTCGAGCTCTTGTTTTAAAAGGCGCCCATGCAATATGAGGAGTAATTATGCAATCCTTGTTATATCTCAAAGGATTGTTCTCAAGCATAGGCTCAACAGAAATAACATCAAGATATGCTTTTGAAATTATTTTATCCTTGAGTGCTCTGTCTAAATCTGCCTCATTGACAACAGGCCCTCTTGATGTGTTTATTAAAATTGCATCTTTTTTCATTCTGCAAAGGTTTTCATAATTCATAAGTCCCTGAGTTTCTTCAGTAAGCGGACAATGTAAGGTTACCACATCAGAAGCTTCAAGTAATTTATTAAGTGTAACAAATTCAATATCATTATAACCATCAGGAACAGTTCTTGTGAAAACACAAACTTTCATTCCGAAAGCCTGTGCTATTAATGCAACCTTCCTGCCGATACTTCCAAATCCAATAATTCCAAGAGTCATTCCACTGATTTCATGCGTAGGAATGTTAAAATAAGAAAACAGCTTTGATTTTACCCAATCACCATCAGCAACAGTTTTTGCATATTCGTTTATTCTGCTAAAATGCGACAGTATGAAAGCAAACACGTGCTGTGCAACAGCATCGGTTGAATAACCGGGAACGTTAGTTACAATGATGTTTCTCTCATCACAAGCCTTTAAGTCAATATTGTTGTAGCCTGTTGCGAAAAGTCCGATATATACAATATTCGGGCATAGTGAAATCACTTCTAATGTAATAAGTGCCTTGTTGCAGAATACAACTTCAGCGTCACCGATACGCTCTGCGACTTTTTCTTTTTCTGTATAGCCGTAAATAGTCACATCGCCAAGTGAATTGAAAACTGATAAGTCAATATCTCCTGTTGTTATTGTGTCAGCATCAAGAATAACTATTTTCATGCTTATTCCTCATCATCATCTGAAAATGCTCGTTTGATAATATCGTCTGCTTCATTAAAAAGCTCATCATGTTCGTGAAGAGATTTATCATCAGCTTTTTCTTTCTTCTTTTTCTTATTAGACACTATAACCATAGATATAATAATCCATATGAGAAGTACAAGCTCAAGAATTCCAAGAGTATAAATAATCTTTTCATTTTGAGTGTATTGTGTTGTCAAAGTAAGATCAATACCAAGCAATAATAAAAAGTAATATATATTTTTTTTTCTGTATAATTGCAATATTAGAAAAAGAGTTGCAAAAATACAGAATCCGACATGCAGTGGCAAAGGGAAAGGAGCATAAATATTTTCAATCATAAAATTCTCCTGTTAAATTTCGTAATTATTATTATTTTATCACATTTCATATAGAATGGCAATGAATTTTTTATAGTTGACTTATTACGTGGAAAAATTTATAATATAAAAGTACAATTTTGAAATAAGGAAAGATAAATATGCATTTTTTTGTGGGTTATGTTGATCATATAGAAGATAAGTCGCCTTTCTATAAAATTGGCAATGAAATCTCTCAAGAGAAATATAATGAATTAATGTCCTGTTTTAAAATCTGTGGTATACATCATAGCATTTCTCAGATTAAAAATATAGTAATTGAAAATGGTATAGATTTTAAGATGTATATGAAAAAAGATAATCTTACAAGATTGAAAGAGCAAAAAATGTCATTTGATAAAATGGTGTTATTAGCAAATAAGTGTGTGCTAAATTATGCTACTTCTATTAAAACATATATAGATATGGAAACAAGATTATTAGATAAATATAAAACGAGCAAAGAAAAGAAAGAATTTCATTCACTTTGTTCAAAATTTTATGATACTACAGTTGAATATCGCTTTTGGGTTAATTTAAGGAACTATGTAACTCACTATGATTTCCCATATTCATCTATTTGCGACTCTATTGAAAATGCATGTGAAATAATATGCTTAAGAAGTCATTTGTTGGAGTTTGATAATTGGAAACAATCAAAAAAAGATATTGTTAGTATGGAAAGTGAAATTGATTTACCGACTTTGGTAGATGATATGAGTGCAATGATTTTGGCTCTATATATAAATTTTTATACTTTTTTTATTGATGAAATTATTAAAAGTATAAATAAGGTTGATCTTTTTTTAAAAGAACAAAAAGTTAAGGAACCAGTAATTTTTAAACTTGTGGATAAACGAAATATTTCAAGTGCAAATATGTCCATTCTTCCTATTATGGACTTAAAGTCTATATTTAAAATATTAAAAAGTAATCCAAATATAAAAATAAAACAAATCTAATATAATTATATAATTTTATAATAATTATATAAAAAATAGTTTGATTTCAGTATAGGAGGGCTTATGGACAATTTTAATGTTATTATATCTTTGTTTGTATCTTTTATTGCCGTTGTTGTGAGTTTTTTTAACTTAAGGATTTCCAAAAAGCAGATTTTCACAAGTGCAATAAGCCAGAACAGAATGGACTGGATAATAAAAGTTAGAGAACTTATGCATTCATTTATTACTGAGTACCTTTCTGATAATAATGATAAAAACAAGCTTATTTCAATAAAATTACATATAGATCTATATTTGAATACCATAGAAAACAACCGACATTATGAATTGTCTATTATTATGCAAAAGTATGTTGATAATGAAAATCTCAGCTCAGATGAATTTATGGAAGTTTGCAAGTCAGTGCTGAAAGAAAGATGGGAAAGAATTAAGCTTGAAACAGCTTATTCAAAAAAACACCTCGCCCGTATCAAGAAAAGAATAGAAGGGTAGAGGCAATATATTCAATAAATAATTTTTTAGGAGGAATAAAAATGGTATTGTTAATTGTCGATACTCAGAAGTTGATAATGGATAGTCATTTATACAATTTTGAATCTTTTAAATCCAACATTAAGCTTTTGATATCAAATGCAAGGGAAAAGGGTATGGAAGTTGTATATGTCCGTCACTACGATGCCCCAGGAGAAGGAGCTTTGGCAAAGGATCAGGACGGCTTTCAGATTTATGATGAATTTAAGCCACAGGCTGATGAGAAAATATTTGATAAGGATGTAAATAGTGCCTTTAAGAATTCAGGCTTGCTGGAATATCTTAAGTCAAAGGGTGAAAATCAGCTAATCATAGCAGGACTTATGACAGAATATTGTATTGACGCAACGATAAAATGTGGTTTTGAGCACGGCTTTGAAATTTTTGTCCCTGAATATTCAAACTCTACATTTTCTAATAAGTATATGACTGGTGAACAAAGCTATAAGTACTATAATGAATTCATTTGGAACAACAGATATGCAAAAAGCATCACTATAAATGAAGCACTTGAACTTATGAGTATATAAAATTCTGTTTTCGGATAAATACATAGGATAATATTATGTAAAGAGAGATGCACAACTTAATCTTGGTTATAATTATTAAAATTATAGATTATCGATTTAGAAAGGAAATGATATTATGACAGCACAAGAAATATTTAAGCTTATCAATGAAAATCCAGTTTTTCACCTTGCAACCGTTGAGGGAGATCAGCCAAGAGTAAGAGGAATGCTTTTGTATAAAGCTGATGAAAATGGTTTTATATTTCATACCGGATCAACAAAGGATGTTTTTGCGCAGATAAAGGAAAATCCTAAGGCTGAAATGTGTTTTTCTTGTAAGGGTATCCAGATTCGTGTATCAGGCGTTCTTGAGCAGACAAATGATGAAAAACTTCGAGAAGAAATTTTTGCGCATCCATCAAGAAAGTTTTTGCAGGCATGGGTTGCAAACGGTATTGACAACCTACTTCAGGTTTTTGTAATGAAAAATTGTACCGCTGTAACATGGACGATGGAAACAAACTTTGAACCAAAGAAGTACATTGAACTTTGCTGATAGTAACAAAAATAGTGCAACCGAAAGAACCGCAACGCGGTTCTTTCAATATATTTATTGAGAAATAATCACAAGAAAGCTATGTACTCTGTGCGTGAAGTGTATGGCCCATTGCCCGTATACAGTGAAATATATAGATTCCTGAGCCTGCATTAGTAAATTAATTTGCAAAACAAAAGAGCTAACTAATAAGTTAGCTCTTCTTATATATAACATATCGACTATGCTTAGGCTGATATAAATTAAATCCACAGGATAACAAAGTCTTTTCAGAAGCTATGTTATCTTTGTCGATATCAGCAGTTACTATCTTTGCATCTGGAAATGAAAAGATTTTATCTACTAGCATCTTTACTATTCCTTTGCCCAGACCTTTTCCAATATATGATTCTTCACCTATCAGATAATCAATTCCATAAGCATCTGATAGTGGAAGTGTTCCGAACTCTTCTCCAACGCTATCTACACATTTATAGTATAGGCACATTCCGATAGGACACCCCTGCCAGAGCACAATGAGGTAGGTTATCCATTTGAATTCTCCGTTATGCTCTTTGATTTCATAAAGCCAGTCATCAATAGTAATTCCGAGATGTGGTACTTCATACCACGCTTTTACATGCTTTTTATTTAGCCATTCTTCTACTAATGGAATATCTTCATCGAATAGTAATCTAAATTCTAACATAATTCTGTCCTCCGATACCGTATGTACATAACTATTAATTTGTATTACTTTACTATAAACTCAAAAATATGTTAATCGTGTATGTTATATAACAAAAAAGGCATTACAGACTTTTTATCGATAATGCCTTTATTATATTTGTTTAACGCGATTATTCCCACTCTATTGTTGCCGGTGGTTTTGTGGTTATGTCATATACTATTCTGTTTATTGACTTGACTTCGTTAATGAGTCTTACTGAAATTTTTTCAAGAACCTCATAAGGAATTCTTGCAAAGTCAGCAGTCATAAAGTCAGTTGTTGTAACTCCACGGAGTGCAAGCGTGTAGTCATAGGTTCTTCCGTCGCCCATAACGCCAACAGAACGCATTGATGTAAGAACAGCAAAATATTGATTAATGCTTCTGTCAAGACCAGCAAGAGCAATTTCCTCACGGAAGATAAGGTCAGCATCCTGCAGGATGAGGAGTTTTTCGTCTGTGATTTCACCGATAATTCTTATAGCAAGTCCAGGACCAGGGAATGGCTGACGCCATACTAGCTTGTCTGAAAGCCCAAGCTCAATACCAAGCTTTCTTGTTTCGTCCTTGAACAATAATCTAAGCGGCTCAATGATTTCCTTGAAATCAACATAGTCAGGGAGTCCGCCAACGTTGTGGTGTGACTTGATAACAGCAGCATCACCTGTACCTGATTCAATTATATCAGGATAGATTGTTCCCTGTGCTAGGAAGTCAACCTTGCAGATTTTTTTAGCTTCGGCTTCAAATACTCTTATGAATTCTTCACCGATAATCTTTCTCTTAGTTTCAGGATCAGAAACTCCCTCAAGACGAGCCATAAATCTGTCCTTTGCGTTGACTCTGATAAGGTTGATGTCCCAGTCCTTGAAGGCTTCTTCAACTTCATCGCCTTCATTTTTTCTCATGAATCCATGGTCAACGAAAATACAAGTGAGCTGATTTCCGATTGCTTTAGCAAGAAGAGCAGCACATACTGAGCTGTCGACTCCCCCTGAAAGTGCAAGAAGAACCTTTCCATCGCCGACTTTTTCTTTAATAGTTTTAATAGCAGTTTCAGCATAGTTGCCCATTGTCCAGTCACCAGTACAGCCACAAACATTATATAAAAAGTTGTGTAGCATTTTTACGCCGTTTTCTGTGTGGTTAACTTCAGGATGGAACTGAACGCCGTAGAAATGACGATTTTCATCTGAAATAGCAACATTAGGGCAAGCCTCTGTATGAGCAGTAAGCTTAAAGCCGTCAGGAACTTTTTCCATATAGTCGCCGTGGCTCATCCATGAAATACCCTTTTCATTCAAGCCTTCAAAAAGCTTGCAATTTGTATCATAAAATGTTTCAGTTTTTCCGTATTCACGAGCGGTTGCCTCAGAAGCCGGAACAACCTTTCCACCAAGGTGATAAGCCATAAGCTGGCAGCCATAGCATATTCCGAGAATAGGAATATTAAGTTCAAAGATTTCCTTACTTATATTAGGGGAAGTTTCAAGATAAACACTGTTAGGACCACCTGTGAAGATAATTCCTACAGGATTTAGCTTTTTAATTTCATCCATAGTGATTTTAAAGGAACGCACTTCACAATATACGCCACATTCACGAACACGGCGAGCGATAAGCTGATTATATTGTCCGCCAAAATCAATAATTAAAACAAACTGATGAGCCATACAAATAAAAATCCTTTCATTTAAAAGCAAATATATAGTCCGATTTATATTTTTTGCTGTAAGTACTTATATAAAATAATCAATTTATATATTAACATAAAATGCGTCTGTTTGCAACATATAGGTTGACAAATCTGTTAAAATTAGAATGATGTTTTCAGTAAAAACAAGCAAAACTGTAAATGGTATTACAACCAATTATATTACAATTGATAGAAGTATTACTTTGCAGAATTACGGAACAAACTTCTTATATTTTAGATACGACTGCAATGATAAGAAGTACGCGTCCTCGTTTACACCAATGATCTACAAAATAACCAGGTGTGTATTCAACTATGCGAACTCCTGCCTGAGCCTGTTACTGGCTTTGGTGCAGCTGTTGTAGTTATGGTAGCAGGAGGGGCTGTTGTTTCTGCTATTGTAATCATTTCTTGCACGGTTGTTGTAGCATTGTTATCATTCGAGCTATTACCAACACCCAGGCTGTAAAAGCTGTCAGAAAGAAAACAGCTGATAATGCAAGTATGAGTATTTTGTCATTTTCATGTGAACCCCTCCTGTTTATTAAATTAAACTAAAATTTCTATGATATGTAAATTTATAAATTACCTTTTCCAAAAATGGGAATAAGCTAAGCATATATCATTTCTGATATATGCTTAGCTTTGTAAGTAAAATATTATTGCTTTTTTTGAACGGGAACCCATATTTCACAGAATAAATTTCCCCTGTCAGATGGATAGTATTCAAAGTCAGAATAGTTTCTTATTTCATAACCAGACTGAGGAAGAAATTCCGAATATATCTTCTTCCATACACCATCCATACAGTCACCATTATTTCCGAAGCACTGAAAAACTGCCCACATTCCTTGGTTAACCATAATTTTTTCAAAGCCACCTGGAACTTTAGTATCTTCGTTACAAAGAACACCAACAGAGTAATTAAAGCTTTCTTTTTCTGGTGAAACAGGAGAGCAAACTGAATAATTATCCAAGTTTAGTCTATTCTTAGCAAGCAAGTCAAATGTTCCATCAGACAAACACTTATCCCAAAAATCAGGTATATCATGATTGCCTTCCTCATTAATTTTTTCATTTAAAAACGCTTTTGTTTTTGCAAGAACATAAAATGTCTCACGTTGTTCAATTCTGTAATCCATAACATTTCCGCCTTCCACAATAATTTTAATTTTCATTGGATTAAAAAGTGTCAGCTTTGCACCAGATAGCCTTGCCTGATTGGGTGAAATACCATGAAAACGTGAGAAAGCCTTTGAAAAACTTTCGGGCGAATCATATCCATACTTATAGGCAACATCAATTACTTTTGCATCAGACATACAAAGCTCTTGTCCTGCCATAGACAAGCGACGCTTTCGTAAGTACTCATTTGCTGTCATACCTACAATTAAGCTAAATGAACTATGAAAGTGAAAGTTTGAAATATTAACAACTGCTGCTATTTCATCGTAGTCAATATTATCAAGCATATGGCTTTCCATATAATTAATAGATTTTTGAACAGCGGCAATCCATTCCATAACGACACATCCTTTCCAATGACATTATTATACTGCTGAAGGCGCTTTTTGTCCTGTCCTGTTTTGCGAAAAAATGTCCGTATTTATTATATATTGAATATACATATTATTCAATACAAAAGCATTCAATTTCTTCCTCCTTATTTTCGCATTACTGCTATTACAAGCATTTCACAAAATAAAATATTTTTCTTATTATAAAAAACAAGCTTGACATAAATTATCAAGCTTGTTAAAATTTCATTAAATTGATAAAAGCACTCCACGAGTTACATGATTATTAGAAACCATGCGGTCATAATTGACCAGATAAACTGACTATCTGAATGACTTAGTGAAATGCCGTTCTTTTGCTATATTAGCACATTGAATACACTTTTTTCTGTTGTAACAGATTGAAGCTGTTGCTCTGAAAGGCTCTTGAGCGTACCTGTCAATATCAGTGGAGATATTAGCGTATGTAGCTTGAGCAAAAGGAAAGAGGTTTTTGTACAGCGTACTAAAATAATATTATCAGGGTGGGTTTAACCGCCTGCCCTGTAAAAATTTATATTATAAGTATTAAGAAAGCAGTCGTTTTTTGAAATTGCTTTCTTAACAGTAATAATATTAGAATTGGCGTGCCTGAAGGGATTCGAACCCCCGACCTTTTGGTTCGTAGCCAAACACTCTATCCAGCTGAGCTACAGGCACAACTAATGCTTATATAGCATATCATAATAAGTAATACTTGTCAACAATATTTTCAAAAGAATATTTTACCTTAATATAAAAGGGGCAGAATTTCTGCCCCTTTGTTTTATCTGTAGTCGCCCATGAAGAACAAAGCAAGTGTCCCTGGGCCTGAATGTGAACCTATGACAGTTCCAGTGTTATTAATAATGCATTTTTCAATGCCAAACTTTTCCTTTACTAGGTTAGCGACATACTCAGCATCTTCAATACAGTCACCGTGACATATAGCAAACACAGTGTTTTCCCAATTGCCAATACGTTTTTCCATGTTATCAACAAGCCAGTTAAGAGATTGTTTTCTTCCACGTACTTTTGCAAGCGGAATGAGATGCCCTTCATTATCAACATGAAGTCCTGGCTTTATACCAAGTATTGAGCCAGCAATAGCTGAAGTTTTTGAAACACGTCCGCCTCTGTGAAGGAACATTAAGTCGTCGACAGTGAACATATGACATATATGAAGCTTGTTTTCTTCAACCCAATCAGCAATTTCATCAAGCGATTTTCCCTGATTCATCTGTTCAACAGCTTTATAAACAAGAAGACCTTCACCGAGTGAAGCACAAAGGCTGTCAATAATGCGGATATGGGCATCTGGATATTTTTCAGCTATATTCTCGCCGGCAATTCTTGCACTATTATATGTTCCGCTTAAACCTGACGAAAAAGCTATGTAAAGGATTTCCTTATCCTTTTTTATTATATCCTCAAATATTGTTTCAAAAGTATCCGGTGTAATTTGCGAGGTTTTTGCAACGCTGCCCTCACGCAATTTTTTATATAATTCCTTATATGGCATACCTGAAACATCATCATATTCTTTGCCATTGAGTTGATAAGTAAGCTCGACAAGCTTAATATCATTTTCCTTATAAAATTCTATGGGTAAATCACAGGTGGAATCTGTAATAAGTACAAAATCTTTGTTTATGCTCATTATATCACTCTCCATCTTATTCATTTATTTTATTATAGCATAAATAATAATCTTTTCAAGCTTTTATTTCAAATGTCAATATGTTATAATGGTATAAAATCTTGCAAGGAGTGCTTATTTATGAGATTCAGGCCATGCATTGACATACATAACGGTAGTGTAAAGCAAATTGTTGGTGGTTCACTTTCAGATAACAATAATTCAGCAAAAGAAAACTTTATTTCAGAAAACAATGCCGATTATTATTCAAGCCTTTATAAAAAAGACAATCTTATAGGTGGTCATATAATTTTACTTAATCCTGTTTCTTCAGAGTACTATCAAGCTGATATAAATCAGGCTCTTTGTGCATTAAAAGCCTATCCACATGGGATGCAAATTGGTGGTGGAATAACAGATAAAAATGCACAGTTCTTTTTAGAGAATGGTGCTTCACACGTTATTGTGACGTCATTTGTTTTTAAAGATGGTAATATAAATTTTAATAACTTAAATACTCTTGTTGATTGCATAGGGAAGGAACATCTTGTGCTTGATTTATCATGCAGGAAAAAAGGCAATGATTATTATATCGTAACAGACAGGTGGCAGACCTTCACTGATATAAAGCTTAACAAGTCAACTCTTGAAGAGCTTGCGCAGTATTGTGATGAATTTCTTGTACACGCAGTCGATGTTGAGGGCAAGTCAGCTGGTATTGACGAGTGTATTCTTAAAATTCTTTCTGAGTGTGACAGTATTCCGATAACCTACGCTGGTGGAGTTTCCGATATGGCTGACCTTGAAAAATTAAGAAAGCTCGGTAAGAATAAAATAGATGTTACAATAGGTAGTGCACTTGATTTATTCGGTGGGAAAATGCAGTATGAGAAGATAGTTGAATTCTGTAATGATATTAAGGAGTAACATGACAAAATATACTGAAATAGCGTGTTCAACAGCCTGTAACAAATTAAAAAGAGCAATGCCGTTTTCGTGGGATTTAAATATCTATCGTGGCTGTCAGCATGGGTGTAAATATTGTTACGCATTGTATTCTCACGATTATATAGGTGATTCAAATTTCTATAACGATATTTATATAAAAACAAATATAGTGGAAAAGCTTGAAGAACAGTTATCAAGCTCTTCGTGGAAGCATGAAGTTGTCAATATTGGCGGAGTAACTGACAGTTATCAACCAGCTGAAGCAAAATATAAGCTTATGCCTGAAATTCTGAAGCTGATGATTAAATACAGAACGCCTTGTATTATATCAACAAAATCTGACCTTGTTTTAAGGGACTATGATCTGATTGCCGAGCTTTCAGAATTAACATATGTAAATATAGCTTGTACTATAACCTGCATGGATGAAGAAATTCGAAGAAAAATTGAGCCGAACGGTGCTGACTCGTTAAAAAGATTTGCTGTGCTTAAAGAGTTTTCAAAGACAAATGCATCAACAGGGCTTCACTTTATGCCGATTATACCATATCTTACTGACACAAGAGAAAATGTCGAGGGATTATATTCAAATGCAAAAGTCAGTAATGTCGGCTACGTTCTCCCTGGTGTATTATATCTAAGAGGTAAAACAAGAGGAGTGTTCCTTGATTTTATAAAAGCTGAGTTTCCGCTTTTGTATCCTAAGTTTTTAGAGCTTTATAAAAAAGGCGGAGCACCATTAGAGTACAAAAATGAGCTTTATAAAATGGTTAACGAATTAAAAGCAAAATTTGAGTTGTCAGGTTCTTATTCAAAGATAATGAAGGAAAAACTAAAACAGGATAATATGCAGACATCTTTGTTTGAATAATAAAAAGTCAGCCAATCGGCTGACTTTTTATTATTCTGCTGCCTTGTCAACAGCAATATATTTTCTTGCAAATCGTGAGAAAATTGTGATAATGATTATTCCCGCAATAAGTGCAAATATGTACCATACATTAACTTCCGTACGCTTTGGCATATCCTTGAATATATCAAGTACCGAACCAATTACAAATCCCGAAATCAAAAAGTATGTCCCGCGAGGGGAATTTGTCATGAATTTGTCAAGAATGTTAGTAGTGAGGAGAATTCCAATGCCAACGCTAAGAGCTAATGGAACAAGGAACTTCCAGTTCCTATTATCTATTGCATCATATGTCATATCAAGTATTCCAAGAAGAAGCAACATCTGTGAACAGCTTATTCCAGGAAGAACAAGAGCAATAGCAATAACAAACCCAGCTAATACTATTATAGCAAGATTCATAAAACTGAATCCAGAATCAAACTTAATGAGTCCGTCAGGAATAAGTGAAATTCCAAGGCATATTGCAAATCCAAAAACCATAAAGAGAATATCTTTAATCTTTATTGACTTTGCGCCTGTTTCTTTAATAAGTGTAGGGATTGTTCCTGCAATAATTCCTATAA
>JAEWZG010000018.1 GCA_023395435.1 Bacillota bacterium | reverse complement strand
GTTGTAATAAAGCTCAAGCACGTCTTTTTGTTTTTCTGTCAGAGTATCGCCATAAAAATCGAGAAGAACAGAAAGATTCAAATTCTTGCTCAAAATCTCACCTCATTTTAATGTCAGAAAACAAAATTCATATCTGTAAAGCAAATATACTTTACAATTAACTATTATATATGGTCTTATAGAACTTGTCAAGGGTTTTAATAAATAATTTTGTTTTAAAAAATAACATAAAAAAGCTCTCATTAATTGAGAGCTTTTTTATTACCTGAGAAAGTTAAGAGGATTGAGGAGTCGGCCATATTGCTGAACCTCAAAGTGGAGGTGAACACCCGTAGAATTACCAGTTGATCCCATGATGCCAATTACTTGACCTTTATTAACATGTGTACCAACACCAACGTTAATCTGTGACATATGTCCGTATAATGTTGTAACACCATTTCCGTGGCTGATGACTACTTTTTTACCGTATGAACCGCTCCAACCGGACTGAATAACAGTTCCTTCCTGAGCAGCATAGATTGGAAGACGAGCACCATTTGATGCAATATCAATTCCCCTATGTCCATAGCTCATAAAGTAGCATGAAATATAGTTACGTCCGCCACCTGTAGGCCACAACATTCTACTACCTGTCGCTACAACAGAACTATATGAAGCATCAGAATAACCAGGGTTTGGTTTTGATCCCTGTGCAACTTTCTGATTAACTGCCTGTTTTATAACATCCTTTGATATGATCGTTCTTGAATCTTCAACACCATCAACAAGCGAAACTTTTGCTTTAATGTGTGCTGAACCGTTCTGACCACTTACAAGTACTTTTGAATTTCCTTTATACATTGTTGGGTCAGATACTTTTTCTGTTTTATATGCAATTGATTCATCGTATTCAATTTCTTTTGTTATTTTAACTGAGAGGAAAGGCTGTGAACGATTAATGAGAACCTTCTGACCTATAAAGCATTCGGTCTCTATCTTTGGATTCATAGCTTTAAGCTTTGAATATGGAATTCCGACCTTCTGTGCAATAAGTGAAGGAGCATCGCCCTTAACAATTGTATAATAAGCATCAACTTGCTTGTCACTGCTAATTTTATTTATGAATTCATCTTCGTTAACGATACCAGATTTAAGATATAAGCCTTCTTTGACTTCAACTTTGTCAACAAATTCAACTACATCTGAAGAATTGCCTGTTGAATATTTTGAAAGAATTGAGCTTAATGAAGCTTTAATCTTTGTGCCATCTGTAACAGCACCTTGGAATTTATTATTAATGTATATTCCGTATGCTTCTTCAATATCAGCATCTGAATATTTTATCATTTTTTCAGCAAGCTCGCTACCATCATATATAGTAGCTTCAGAAGAAAGCTTTTTAACAGAAAGTTTAGGCTGAACAATAATTTCTTTATCGCCCTCTACATAATTGATACGTTCCTGAATAATCTGCTGAGCTTCATCAGCAACGCCTTCATCTTTTATATAACCAACTACCTTGCCGTTGCATTCAACACTAATAGCATATTTTTCGTCTTTTGCATAAGTAATTAGTGAAACAAAGAATACTATTGCTACAACAGGAGCGACGTAGTTAAAGGATTTAACAAGTGTGCCCTTAGAATGCCATGCAGATTTTCCAAGATAAGAAAATCCATGTCCTATTGCAGGAACAAGACCCTTTGATTTTTTCTTCTCTGAAACAGAAGCACCGAAAGCTTTAATGCAATCAGCAGGCTTTGCTGTCAGATGTTTTACCAGTTTTAAAACCGAACTGCCGAACTTTTTGAAAATATGAGTAGTTTTGACTGCAAGAAATCTGCAGACTTTAACAACCAATTCAAAAGCTTTAATAACCGAAAACTTCCCGTAGTGAAAAACGTGTGCGCCAAGATTAGTCATATATTTAACGTAAGTCTTTTTAATGTTTGTGAAAAGCACATTCAGTCCGGCTAATTGTTTTTCTGGCGTTTTTTCATTATTCTGTTTTCTGTTGAAAATAGCCATTATTACAACTCCCTTCAATTTATTACAAATTAGTAACAACAGTTACATTATAACAAATATCAGGTTTAATGCAACCCTTTTAGGGGTGTGAAAAGGCAATTACGTAAAATTTTATATGTATTTACAACATTTGCACATTAGTTTTGTGCAAAGTGCCATGAATAATTGAGCATTTCTTCCTTGTAAGATTTTAGTATATTCAAAATTGGTACTATATCCTGTTTTGCAGACTCAAGATCATGCTCAAGATAGTTACCACATTCAATCTCACTATAACCAGGGATATCCCCCTCAAAGTTATAAATAAACTCCATTGCCTGACGTGTCAGTTCAATAGCAGCTGACTTATTCATATCCCTGACAAGAAGATAAAAGCCTGTTCTGCATCCCATAGGTCCGACATAAATAACTTTGTCCGATAGTTCACTGTTGCGTGCAAACGTCGCAAATAGGTGCTCTATGGTGTGTAGAGATGACGAGGAAATATATTTTCCCCCGTTTGGTTTTACCATTCTGATGTCATAAGTAATAATATCTCCGTCAATTCTTGATACGTACATTCCTACTCCGAACTTTCTGTGGTCAACCTGAAAACTCGCAATTTTATTCATAATTTTTCTCCTTAGAATTTGGTTACAAAATGGTTACATAGTAACTTTTTTGTCTATACATATAATAAATAGTACAAACATCTTATAATTAGTAATATATATATTGAACTATTCAGAAAAAAGACATTGGATATCTTGCGGCAGCTTTGAGATAAGGTGAATTTTTTCGTCAGTAATAGGATGTGTAAATAATAATTCACCGCAATGAAGAGCCTGTCTGTTTAGGTCAATCATATTACCGCCATACATATTATCCCCTGCAAGAGGGTGCCCGATATATGAAAAATGAACTCGTATCTGATGTGTCCGTCCAGTTTCAAGCTTTATTTTTAATAAAGTATATTTATCATTGGATTTCAGCATCTCATAATGCGTAACAGCTTTTTGTCCATCTTCTGAAACACAACGGGTAATAATTGAGTTATCCATTCTTGCTATTGGCTTGTCAATTGTGCCACTCCCTGTAATTTTCCCACAGGCAACAGCATAATACACTTTCTTAATACTTTTTTGGAGTTTAACTGCTGAAAAGCTGTTTTTAGCAACAGCACATAATCCTGAGGTGTCCCTGTCAAGCCTGTTTATAGGACGATAGGTAAGCCCATTGCAACAAAAAGCAAAATAATTCCCTAAGGTATCGTTTAAATGCTTGTGTGATGGGTGAACAGGCATAAAAGCAGGCTTGTCAAAAACTATTACATCATTGTCCTCATATATAATAGGAACATTTAACTCGGAATTTTCTTCAAGAACTTTTTCATCATAAAGTAAAATTTCGATAACATCACCAGTCTTAACAGTGTCAATTGTCCTTACGTGAATACCATTATTTGTAATGCCATTTTCAATTTGTTTTAATTTTGTTATAAGACGCTTGCTTGTCCCAGATAAAGTCAGAATATTGAGGACGGTTTTGCCGTCCTGTTCTGGTGTAACAATAAATTTTATTTTTCTCAAAAATATACCTCAATAAAAAAATTTTACTACTTATCAAATGATTTAATAAAATCATCAGCAGATATAATACCCGCAAACGTTCCCGATAGTGAAGCCATATAAGTTTCGTTGACAATCTGTGCTGGGATAACATTGCCGTTGTATTCAAGATTTTTCGTGGTACAGGCATCAGATATAAGTGTAACACTTATTCCAAAATCAGCACACGCTCTTACAGTAGTATCCACACACATATGTGTCATCATTCCGCAGATAACAACATCTTTTATACCCATCTTATCCAGTTTTTCCTTTAATATAGTATTAAGGAAAGAATTAGGCTTATGTTTTACAATAAGAGTTTCATAAGGAGAGTTAATTGGCTTTACAATGTCAAAGATTTCTGCCCCTTTTGTGCCTATTTCAAAGAATGGAGCATCCTTAAACTCCATAATGTGCTGAACATGAAAAACAGGGAGTTTTTTCTCTCTAAATACTTTTAACACTTTTTCAGCGTTTTGAGCAGCTTCAACAGGGTGGAATAGTTCGTTCTTCCCACCTTCAAAGTAATCGTTTTGGATATCAATAATTATCAATGCTGTTTTCATAATGTCACTCCTAATATGTTATTTTTAATTAGTAGAATTAAATTTCATGGTGAGAGCAATTCTCTTTCTTTTAAGGTCGACATCAAGCACTCTTACCTTTACGATATCGCCAACCTTAACAACCTCAAGAGGATGCTTTATAAATCTGTCGCAGAGCTGTGATATATGAACAAGTCCGTCCTCATGAACGCCAATATCAACAAAAGCGCCGAAGTCAATTACGTTTCTGACAGTACCCATAAGCTCCATACCAGGTTTCAGATCTTTTAAATCCATAATGTCACTTCTGAGCAATGGTGCAGGGAGCTCATCACGTGGGTCGCGCCCTGGCTTTGTGAGTTCTGATATTATATCTTTTAATGTAGGAATACCAACGCCAAGCTCATCAGCAAGTTTTGTCATTCCAATTTTTTCAGCACGTTCTGATAATTCTGAAAGCTTTCCATCATTAATATCTGCAAGCTTATAATCGCATAAATCAAGCAAGCCTTTTGCTGCTTCATAGCTTTCAGGGTGAACAGCGGTATTGTCAAGCGGATTCTTACCACTATTAATTCGAAGGAAGCCTGCACACTGCTCATACGCTTTCTTGCCAAGCTTTGCAACCTTTAAAAGTTGCTTTCTATCAGTGAACATTCCGTTTTCTTCACGATAAACAACAACATTCTTTGCAATACCTGCATTAATTCCAGAAATATATGAGAGCAAAGAGTGTGAAGCAGTATTAAGATCAACGCCAACAGAGTTAACGCAGTCTTCAACAACGCCTGTTAATGCCTCGTCAAGTCTTGCCTTTGGCATATCGTGCTGATATTGTCCGACACCGATAGCTTTAGGGTCAATCTTTACAAGTTCAGCAAGCGGGTCCTGTAATCTTCTTGCGATTGAAACAGCACTTCTTAGTGAAACATCAAATTCAGGGAATTCTTCAGCAGCAAGCTTTGAAGCTGAATATACAGAAGCTCCAGCTTCTGAAACTACCATATAGCTAACCTTTTCAGGAATTTCTTTTAGTAAATCAGCCACGAAAACTTCGCTCTCGTGTGAAGCTGTACCATTACCAATAGCAATAGTAGTAACCTTATGCTTTGAAATAAGCGATTTTATTTTTGCTTTTGCCTCTTCAACTTTGCTTTGTGGTGGTGTTGGATAAATAACAGTAGTATCAAGAACCTTTCCCGTATCGTCAACAACAGCAATTTTGCAACCTGTTCTATACGCAGGGTCAAGTCCGAGTGTAACAGTGCCTTTTACTGGTGGCTGCATAAGTATCTGACTTAAATTTGATGAGAAAACCTTTATTGCTGCTTCACTTGCTCTGGATGAAAGGTCTGCTCTAATTTCACGTTCTATAGATGGATAAATTAATCTCTTATAGCTGTCCTCGCAGGCACTTGCTACAATATTTCCACATTCGGATTGATTTTTAAGGAATTTGTTTGTGATAAGTCTTAAGCCGTCACCTTCCTTGACATCAACACTGACTTTAAGGAAGCCCTCACGTTCACCTCTATCAACAGCAAGAACTCTGTGTCCTGCGATTTTTGCAACAGGTTCTGAATAATCATAATAATTTGTATAAACACTCTCAGCATTTTCATCAGTTGCTTTTGATGCAAGCATAGCGTCACGCAGGAATAGCATACGGAAGCTTTTTCTCAAAGCAGCATCGTCAGAAATATTTTCAGCAATAATATCTGAAGCGCCGGCAATAGCATCATCAGCAGTATTAACGCCCTTTTCTTCGTTGATGAATTCTTCAGCTTTTGCATAAGGGTCAGCCTTCATATCCTGTGCGAAGAGAAACTCAGCAAGTGGCTCAAGTCCTTTTTCTCTTGCAATAGAAGCCCTTGTTTTTCTTTTTGGCTTATAAGGACGATATATATCTTCAACTTCAGCAAGAGTAACAGCATTATCAATCGACTTCTGAATTTCATCTGTCATTTTCTCTTGCTCGGTGATTGAAGAAGAAACCTCATCTTTTCTCTTTTCAAGATTTCTAAGGTATGTGAGTCTGTCATAAAGCTCACGGAGAAGCTGGTCATCAAGGGAGCCTGTAACTTCCTTTCTGTATCGTGCGATAAAAGGAATAGTGTTGCCCTCGTCAATAAGCTTTACTGTTGCTTCGACCTGTTGAGGACGCAGTGAAAATTCAGAGGCAAGTTTTGCGTTAATGTCCATTTTGTTCAACCTTTCGTATTTTATATAGGAAGTAAGGGTGAATGTATTCACCCGATATAAACAAATTAAGTTTTTGTATGCGAAGGGGTGCGGGGGGCGATCGCAAAGCCACCGCAAATATATCACTTTAAATATGTCATTTCTTGTCTTGATACAAGAAATGACGAAAGAAAATCAAGTCAAATCCTCAGACACGTTTCGCTGACGTTCAACAACTCGGATTTGACGTTTTTGCACTCCGACGCCGATTTTGAGTGACGGTCGCTCAATCAACCAAAATAATTTTGTTTTCCTATCTGTAATTTGTTGTTGGTTGATTTCGTGCTCCGACCTTTTAATAAATTCATTGTTTGGGTTATCTCTGGGGGGCTTTGCGGTCGCTCCAGAACCCCTTATTACATACAATTATTAATTAGTAGAATCACAAATTGCTAAAATGACGGAAGCATAAATAGGTAATGAGAACAAGAGTGTGCGGTTTAAACTAACTATAGTGTTTGCTGGAGCCCGTCGTTCAAAAGCCCTCGGTAGAGCGGTGTTTCTTGGTAACTTCTTTTCACTGGAGAAAAGAAGTTACTGGGGTAGAAGACAAGTATATATTCTTTCAGTGTCTGTCAGGGGCAAAACCCCTTCGCATATATACCTTTATTTTTGTTAAGGATATAATTAATTATTTTCTTCACGAAGATATGGGAACTTCCCCAAAAGTTCAAAAGCATTTGAAGCCTGCCATAGCTGTGCAGTAGCCATAATTTCATATCCCTCGCCAAAATCGCTGGTTAAATCCATTGGTTTGTATTTCGGGACGCCAAAGCAGGATAACGCATTCATTATTATACCACCATGTGTAACTACAGCACAATTTGTCAGACCCTCCTGCATCATATCACTTATTATATAATCAAAGCCCTCATAACATCTTTCAATAACCTGTGCAATGCTTTCGCCTTTAGGTGGAGCATTATCAATTCCACCCTTGAGCCATTCCTTAAATTCAGGGAGATTTACAAGCTCATCTGTGTTTTTGCCCTCAAATTCCCCAAAGTTCATTTCTCTGATTTCATTTACTGTACGAACATAAACATCAGGATAAATAAGGTTTGCAGTCTGTATACATCTTTTAAGCGGACTTGAATAAACTCTTTGAACTGAGGTATAATCAAACTTGTCCATCTTGTTTAATAGTTCAGTTTTACCTTCTTGGCTGAGTGGAAGGTCTGTTACCCCAATGTATCTTCCGTCGGTATTTGCTTCTGTCATTGAATGACGTATAATTTTTAAATGATAGCCTTTCATAATTTACTCCTTGCTCTTGCTTTTGATTATATTTCACAAAAAAACTGGATAACATTTATCGACTTTTTTTGAGCGAAATACTTTACAAAATGTAAGATTTGATATATAATTTACAGTACGTTGTACACATCGGTTTTTGAAACACAAAACCGATTAATTTTTTCATAAGTGAGGTGCAAAAGGTGAATTCTGATTTTTCCAGGGTGTTGACGTTACTCCGAAAAG
>JAEWZG010000015.1 GCA_023395435.1 Bacillota bacterium | reverse complement strand
AGGCAGTTGCTCTATCCAACTGAGCTAAAGGCACAAAATTGCATAAAATGGAGCGGGTGATGGGAATCGAACCCACGCGACCAGCTTGGAAGGCTGGAGTTCTACCATTGAACTACACCCGCATTTTGTATTAATTTTTACAATGTTTTTAACTGCCCCTCAGCGACGAAATTAATTATAACATCAATACATTGCTATGTCAATACTTTTTGAACAATTTTATGCATTTATTTTTTACCAGTTTTGTGCCTGAATTTCGCAACTATCCTATCATTGTACATAATGCCTATAAATCCGACCAGCGCGGTAATAAGGAATATAATTACGCTTGCCTGCCAATTACCTTTTCCAATATTCGTTCCAACGTAGGTTGAAGAAATAATAGAAGGCGTTCTTGCTATTGTTGCGTACAAAAAATACTTTGATGGCTTAATTTTTGTTAATGGTATTAAATACGTCAACGCATCTTTTGGCGTGCCAGGAATAAAGAACAATATAAACACTAATGTTTCAAGCCTTTTTTCATCATTAAGTATCTTATACTTACTAAGTTTTTCACTGTTAACGAAAGCAGATACCAAAGGTTGTCCTATCCATTTTACTAGATAGAAAATAAACACCGTACCGATAAGGACACCTGCCATACACAAAAGATAACCATAGAAGCCACCAAAAAGCATTCCACCGATTATTTCTATTGGCTCACCTGGAATAATAGCTATAACAACCTGAACCACCTGAAGCAAAATAAACATTAATGGTCCGAATGCTCCATATGATTCAACAATACCTTTAAGTTTTGTTCTTCCCTCTTCAGTAGGTAGCATTTTGATTACAGGAATAAGAAATATTGTTATTCCAATCATAACAATAAGAAAAATTATTATACCAATGTATTTAGCCCATTTTTTATCTTCGTTATTGCTCATAAATGCTCCTTGAATAGTACTTTTATAATCGTTTCATAATCTTCGGTCTAAATGTATTTATATAAGTACTTATTACGCCAGTTAATGCTATGTCATACAAAATGAAAGCTATGTTTGCTGCTATAAAGAAAACTGGGATACTATATTTGCCGAATTCATTAAATTCACTAAGAAGTTCCTTCATGCCAAATAGTCTTATTATTATTTGATAGGATACAATAATTGATACATTGAATAAAGCAATCTTTAATAAGTATTCAAACGGTCTGAATTTAATCTTCTCAAAAAATGATTTAATGATAGGATAATACCCCAAAAGCATCGTAAATAATACGGCTGCTTCTTTATCTGGTGTTATAAAATACGAAAGTATACTTACGGCAGCGTAGGTTAAAAAAGCCCATTTTTTACCCAGTTCTATTACTATAACTATTAGGAAAGCCCCGGCAAGCGCAGGAAGAGTATATGCCAGAAGTGGCATAACATTTGTGAAAAACATAAATATCAAAGACATTGCCGCTATAATTCCGCCAAGGGTTATTTTAAAGCTTAATTTCTTATTCATATCTCTTTATCTTAACAACAACTGATAAGGTCGCCACCCATACATTCACAACAGCAGTCAGCACATATCAAGCCCTGACACACTTCACAGCCTGAGCATCCTGAGGGATTTGAGGCTGTTCTGTATTGCTGGAATGGTGAACCGTTCATTTGACCCTGTCTGCTTCTTTGCATTTGATTAAATGCTGCGTTATATTCAGCATTCTGTGGATCCATTTGTGTTGCCCTCTCAAAATTTTCATAAGCGTCATTTAGCCAACCTCTTGTATAGCAGACACTTCCTTTTAAAAAGTACCATTCTGCACCTCTTAAAGAATTATCCATTGCATCAAGGATGGTTTCAGCCTGTGTAGCATTACCTGACTGAATAAGTCTTCTTATTTCGTTATAATCTGATGAACCTGCATATTCTGTCGAGGTGTTGCCTGCATATGAAGCATTGCCAGAGCCACGTCTAATATTCATTATTTCATCAAAAGCAGCATTAATTTCACTCATTTTTTCATCTGCTATATCATTGAGAGGTCCATTTGAATAGTTGTCAGGGTGATATTTTTTAACAAGCTCTCTATATACTTCTTTTATTTTTTCATCACTATCTGATTTTGATACTCCTAAAACCTTGTATGGATCATTCATTGTTTGTTTTCTCCTTTTCGTATTCACCTTTAATTATAAGATTAAATGTATTTTTCAACCCTAGATAAATTATATTATCAAGTATTGGCTTGTATTTTTCTATTGAAAGCAATACATAAGTATTTGCAAGTTCACCAAGAGTAAAATTAATCGTGTCAATAGTAAGCTCAATGAGCTTTTGCTTTTCTGTATCATTTAGCACTTGAACATCATTCTGCAAAAGCAAAGCGTTATAATTATTATGTTCGTAGTCGTCCTGCAAATCCTCAATAGCGTCGCAGAAGTAAACATATCTGCCAAGAAGATAACCCATTCTTCCAAGAAGTCTTTTTGGTTTATCATCTTCCGAAATTTCCTGTGCTATTGCCCTCATAATATTTGCTGTTGGTTCGCTAGCTCTATCAAGGCTTGTACATTTTTCATTTTCAAGCATTGATTGATTATTCATTTCTTGCTCAATTACCTTTGAAAGCTCAGGGTATTGTTCAGAAGCTTTTTTATAATGCTTCCTTATAAAAAGTATGAGGATTGAAGCAATTAGTTTTTTCTTAAAGCCTTTATCCTGCTTATCATCCTTAAGTTTGTGATATATAGATATAACCGCTGCATTTGCTGTGAAGGACAAATCCTCAGTGCAATCAACACAAACTGTCTTTTTAAAAGGATGTGCAATGCATCTTTCCTTTTTAACTTTTATACTATTATTATTGACAGCCATATCGAGTAAAGCAAGGAATGTAAAATCATAGCTTAGAGTAAAACGTGACACTATACCAAAACTCTTTCCAAGTTCCTTGCACAATCCGCAATAGACTGATTTATATGTGTCATATTCACATATTCTTAAATGCGGTTTAAATATCTTGATATATCCGAACAAACTTCTACCCCATTTTATTATTTTTGAGTATTATAACACCATAGCTATGCAAAGTCAATAAACCATATATATTTGTGAACAAATAGTTAATTTAATAATAGTTTGTTGACTTTTAAAATTACTGGCAATATAATGAAATTAATACAAATGCAATGAAGAGGAACAGAACATATATGACTTTTTCAGAGAGCTGTTGAATGGTGCAAAACAGCAAAGCCGATATGTAAACGATCACCTCGGAGCAATCTGCTGAACTATCAGTAAGCAAGATCGGGTTCTCCCGTTATCGAGAATCACATTGATAGATGTGCAAAGCGGGCATTAAGTTGCCAATAAGAGTGGTACCGTGGAGAGTATACCTTCACCTCTTTTAAAGCCATAAAGCTTTATTAGGGTGAGGGTTTTTTGTTATCCATTTATTATTATATTATGTGAGGTTGTTATATGAAAATTTCTGTATATGACTCTACACTTCGTGATGGTTCACAGGGTGGAAACGTAGATTTTTCTTTAATGGACAAAATTAATATAACAAAGATACTTGACAATTTCGGTGTTGATTATATTGAGGCAGGTAATCCTTTCTCAAGCCCGAAGGACTTTGAATACTTTGAAAAGGTCAAAACAATAAATCTTAATCATTCAAAGGTTGTTGCATTCGGTTCAACAAGAAAAAAGGATACCGCAGTGGATGAAGACTGTAGTGTTAAGATTATGGCAAATGTATCAGTGAAAACTGTTGCTATTTTTGGCAAGAGCTGGGATCTTCATGTAAGGGAAATCCTTAATACTACCCTTGAAGAAAACCTTAAAATGATAAGTGATACAATATCATACCTCACAGAATGTGGTAAAGACGTATTTTTTGATGCTGAGCATTTCTTTGACGGTTATAAAGCAAATCCCGGCTATGCACTGAAGACTATATTAACTGCGAAGGAAGCGGGAGCAAAATATATTGTTCTATGTGATACAAACGGCGGATGCTTCCCTTATGAAATATCAAAAATAACAGAAGTAGTAACTAAGTTTATTAATGTTCCTATCGGTATTCATTGTCATAATGATACTGAATGTGCAGTAGCAAATTCTATCGCCGCAATAAAATCAGGTGCAATACAGATTCAGGGATCATTTATTGGAATTGGTGAAAGATGCGGAAATGCAAATCTTTCAACACTTATTCCAAATCTCCAGATAAAGCTTAATTATGAATGTGTTAATGAAGAAAGTATTAAAAATATAACAAGCACTTCAAGATATATTGCAGAGGTAGCTAACATTAGTATTAATGAAAATATGCCTTATGTCGGTAAGAATTCTTTTGCACATAAAGCTGGTATGCATGTTGATGGCGTAAAAAAAGCAACACAGTCTTTTGAGCATATTTCACCTGAACTCGTCGGAAACAGCAGAAGCTTTCTTCTTTCTGAAGCTGCCGGAAGAAATGCTATTCTTTCAAAGCTTTCAAAAATCGCCCCAGAATTAACTAAGGACAGCAATGAACTGAGTACTATAATGGAAATGCTCAAGACACAGGAGCATCTCGGTTATCAATATGAGGCCGCCGAAGCAAGCTTTGAACTACTTGTACTAAAATTTTTAGGGAAGTTTAATGAATTCTTTTATATCGATTATTTTAAAATTATTGGTGAACAAACAGGAAATCTTAAAAAGGCTGCAAGTGCAATGGTAAAAATCAAAGTCGGAGAGAAATTTGAAATTTCTGCTGATGAGGGTGATGGTCCTGTAAATGCACTTGACAGAGCATTACGTACAGCGCTTTCACATTTTTATCCTGAAATTATAAATGACATACAGCTCATTGACTATAAGGTTCGCGTAATGGATACAGGTAGCGGGACAGCGGCAGTTGTACGTGTTCTTATTGAATCAACTGACGGAGTAAATACTTGGACTACAGTCGGAGCTTCAACTGACATAATTAATGCGAGTGTAAAAGCGCTTGTGGATTCTATTGAATATAAATTATATACAAGTTTAAAAAAGTAAAAAGATTGCATAAATTATTATGCAATCTTTTTACTTTTTTCATATTAATATTTGAAATATATATTAAATAATGGTATTATATTTTTAGTAAACAACTTAATAAAATACAGATGTTTATCAGGAATGATATAACTTACAAATTTTATAAAAGGATATTATTATGACTATTAAGAAATCAAAACTGATTGACTTTATTATAATTAAAGATATTGTTCAAACAAATATAAATAAAGTTTATCCAAAGTATTATCCAAGTGGTGCAGTTGACTTCTTTTTAAAACATCATTCAGATGAAAATATAAAAAAGTCTATTGAAGATGATGAAGTATATCTTTTATCTGAAAACAACACGATAATCGGGACTGGAACTATTAATGAGAATGAAATAGACAGGCTTTTTATTCTTCCTGAATTTCAGGGTAAAGGCTTTGGAACAAAAGCTCTTGATTATTTTGAGCATGAAATTTTTAAAAAGTATGATAATGTAACTTTATCTGCTTCATTCCCTGCTTTTGAAATATATCAGAAGAGAGGATATGTGCCTTTCGAATATAATAAGATTTTGACCGATAACGGAGATTACCTTTGCTTTTTTAATATGCGGCTCAAGAGACCGTAATGATTTATGGAAAGGATTAAAAATTATGAATACATATGGAGCAATTCATAAGGATAACGTTGAACCTGATTTAAAAAACAGAGTGGATATCAATATAAGAAAAGCTCAACGTAGTGATATTGAAGTTATTGCGAATATCATCAACACAACATGGAAAACAACATATACAGGTATTGTTCCTGACAATGACATTATTCTTTATACAAGTAAAGAAAGACGAGAAAAAATGCTTTCGGGAGCATTTGATATATGTAAACCAATTTATTTCATTGCTAATTATAATGGGACTGATTGCGGGATAATTAGCAATTATAAATATGAAGAAGATAATTATGATGATTGTGCGTACATAATGCAGTTATATGTTCTACCTGAATATCAGAAAAAAGGAATTGGCAAGAGCCTTATGAATTATCTATTCATTATACTAAAAAATATTGGTTATAAAAGAGTTGTATTAAATACACTTGAGGATAACTTAAATGCAAGAGCTTTCTATGAAAAGCTTGGTTTTGAATACTTCGGTCAGCAAGATTCACCGCTATTCAGTGAAAGAGTTATAAGAGCGTTGTACAGGAAAGAACTGATATAAAAATATAAGAAGGAAGATGTAAAAATGACAATTGAATTTAAACCTATCGGACATGTCGAAAATGACATAAAAGAGCAACAAGATACAAACTGGGGTAAAGTAACATCACAGATTGTTCTTGAGCTTGAATATGCTAAAGGCTTGAAAGGTCTTTCAGACTTTTCACATATCAATGTAATTTATTATCTCGACAAAGCTAAGTTTATTTATGATGAGCATATTCAGAGACATTCACAAGACCGTGAGGACTTACCTATAGTAGGACTTTTTGCACAAAGAGTAAAGGACAGACCTAATCCCATCGGTGTAACTTCAGTAAAACTTATTGATGTTAAAGAAAATGTTATTACTGTTCAAGGACTCGATGCAATAAATGGCACGCCTGTTCTTGATATCAAGCCTTACTTCCCTATTTATGACACAAAACAAAACGTTGTAACTCCTGAATGGGTTGACATATTGATGAAGGAATATTTTTAATTATATAAAAAAGACCGATAGAAATTCTGTCGGTTTATTTTTGTTTATTATAAGTTTTTTTGGTTAAGTTGTAACCTTGACATAATTTGTTGAATATGTTAAAATGTATCTATTACAAATACATTTGTTTTCAAGGGGTGGACGTATGCAGGATATCCAAAAGCTTGTGGTTATTGACTCCAAGGTTCTTCCTGAGGTATATTTAAAGGTTCTTGAAGCAAAAAGAATGATTGCCAGGGGAGATGCAAGAAGTTCAGTAGATGCTTGTAAAGCCATTGGAATTTCAAGAAGCGCATACTATAAGTATAAGGATAGTATATTCTTCTATGAGGAAAAGTTGACTAACAAGATTATATCTTTATACGCTGTTTTAAAGGATGAACCAGGCGTATTATCAAGTATTCTGTCAACGATATATGAGCTTGGTGCGAATATTCTAACTGTAAATCAGAATATACCTATTGATTCTGTTGCAACTGTCACATTCTCTATTAAACTAAACAATGATTCTATCAATACCAAGATGCTGAAAACAAAGCTTTCTGATGTTTACGGTGTTGTTGATATCAAGATAATTTCAGGTGAATAAACTATTAATGATTGGGGAATTTCAAATGAGTAAAATTGCTGTATTAGGTTTCGGAGTAGTGGGTTCCGGAACTGTTGAAGTTTTTTATAACAACAAAGAGGGCATATGCAAAAAATCCGGAAAGGATCTTGATATAAAGTATATTCTTGATCTTCGCGATTTTCCTG
>JAEWZG010000133.1 GCA_023395435.1 Bacillota bacterium | reverse complement strand
GTGCTCCGCCGCCTTCACCATCAAGAGTCCAGATAAGAGGCTCAGTGCAGGTAATTGTAAGTTCAGAAGTCTTAAAGGTATCAATGTAAGGCGAATCAAATTTCTGTGAAAGAACAGAAGAAATAATTCCCTGAAGGTCAAAAGCATTTTTCGGTGGCTTAACAAGTGTAACTTCAAAAAGTCCGTCATCAAGGATTATTCCAAGGTCACTTAGGTTCCTGTATCCGCCGATTGAAATTGAATTTGTTACAAGTCCGAGAATATAATTATCTTCAATCGTATTATTTTCATATTCAAGCTTTATATGATATGGACGTATTGATGACAGTCTTTTCATACCTTCAATAACATATGCCATATGTCCAAACATATTTTTTGTCTGCTGTGGTGTCGCATAGGCAACATCAGTGAATGCTCCGAAAGCAGCAACATAATTGAAATACTCATTATTAAACGAACCAATATCGCAAGCGAAAGGAATACCGTTTATTATATGAGTAGCAGCAGCCTCCATATTCTTCGGGATATGAAGACTATAGGCAAAATCATTTGTTGTGCCAGCAGGAATATAACCTAATAATGGCTTGTTTTCCAAGGTCATAAGACCCTTAACAGTTTCATTAAGAGTTCCGTCACCTCCACTGCAGACAACTATATCATATTCGTTGCCTTTTTCTTTTACCTTATTAAAAGCGTCAAGCTTGCCCTGAGTCGGGAAAACAGTTGTTTCATAACCACCTTTTACAAAAATATCAATAATTTTCATAAGATGATTTTTTATCTGTGCTTTACCAGCAAATGGGTTGAAAACAAACATTAATTTTTTATTACTCATATTTCCTCCACAGAAATTATATTTGTTTATGCTACAATTTGAAATATAAACTAATAATATTACTTAAAGTATATTTACTTTACTTTCTTGTATGGTTCAACTTTAGGATAAATTTTTAAATCAACAAGTGCATCAACTTCAATACCGTCAGAAGTATACTCCTCAGAAAAAATCTTTCCGTCTGCTCTGATGAGGTTTAAAAGCCCAGCCTTGTCAAAAGGGAATAGCAGTTTCATTCTGTATGAACTTTGAGGAAGAGCTTTTACAACAGCATTTAAAAGTCCTTCAATACCCGTTGATTTTTTTGCACTGATTTTAACAACATTATCGCTTTCTTCAAGTTCATTAACGCAAGGAGCAATATCACATTTGTTGAATGCTGTTATTGTTGGAATATCCTTGCATCCAAGTTCAGCAAGTAATTCAAGGGTAACCTTTGCTTGTTCTTCAACATCTTCGGCAGAAGCATCGCATATATGAAGAATAACATCGGCATTTGCTGCTTCTTCAAGTGTTGACTTGAATGCTTCAACAAGATGGTGGGGAAGACGTCTGATAAGACCAACAGTATCCACAAGCATTACGCTTCTTCCGTCAGGCAATTCAAGTGACCTTGAGGTGGTTTCAAGAGTAGCAAAAAGCTTGTTTTCAGCAAGAACACCAGCCTGAGTGAGCGTATTTAAAAGTGTTGATTTTCCAACATTTGTGTATCCAACAATAGCCGCAACAAGAACATTATCCTTTTTTCTTCTCCTGCGGGAAAGTTCACGGCGTTTTTCAATTTCCTTAAGCTCAGCAGAAAGGTTCTCAATCCTTGTTCTTATGTGACGCTTGTCTGTTTCAAGTTTGGTTTCTCCAGGACCTCTTGTTCCGATACCACCACCAAGACGGGAAAGGCTTATGCCCATTCCAGCAAGACGAGGAAGTCTGTATTTTTGCTGTGCAAGCTCGACCTGAAGGCGACCTTCTTTTGTGGTAGCTCTCTGAGCAAAAATATCAAGAATAAGCATTGTTCTGTCAATGGTGTGAACGTGAAGGACATCCTCTATATTTCTTATCTGTGTTGCAGTAAGCTCGTGGTCGAAAACAATCTGGTTAGGTTCAAGTTGCTGACAAAGAGTTGCAATTTCCTGAAGCTTTCCTGGTCCAACGCAAGTAGCAACATCTTTTGTCGGCTTTTTTTGAATTACCCTTGCGACAACTTCAGCACCAGCTGTTTTTGAAAGTTCCTCGAGTTCGTCAAGTGACTTTTCTACGTCGTACTCATCAGTATCGACACAAATGAGGATTACCTTTGGTATATTTTCAATGTTATCAAACATATTTTCCCTTTCTTTTCAAAATACCTTTTGACAGTATTTTAACAAATTTTTCACTAAAAAACAACTGTGTTATATAATGAAAAACTACAAATTTAATAATGGTTTTTTCAGCATAATTATGATACAATAAAATAAGTATACTTATCTTATATTAAACAGAGAGCTGGTAAACTATGAGTACTAAAAATTATGATGTGATAATTGTCGGAAGTGGGATTGCAGGACTTTATAGTGCGATAAATCTTTCACCTGATCTTAAAATACTTGTACTGACTAAAAGGGAACTTAAGCTTTGTAATTCTGCACTGGCACAGGGCGGAATAGCTGGTGTTTATAATAATCCAAGTGACTCACCAGAAAACCATAAGCGTGATACGCTTATAGCTGGTGGGAATGAAAATGATCCTGTAAATCTTGATATATTAGTAAATGAAGCAAAAATTGATCTTGAAAAAATCATTAACCTTGGTGTTGATTTTGATAAAAAGCCTGATGGTGAATATGACCGTACGCTCGAGGGCGGGCATGGTATGAGGAGAATATTTCATAATGCTGACGCAACAGGCTTTGAAATTCTTACGACTTTAATTAGAACGGCAAAAAGACTGCCTAATGTTGATATAGTCGAAAATGCAATTGTTTGCGATATCAAAAAGACTGAAACGGGCTTCAGTTTAGACGTGTTAAAAAATTCTGAACATATCTATTATAACTCACATTTCACCATTCTTGCAACAGGTGGTATCGGAAGAGTATATAAATATACAACAAATTCAGCGATAGCCACAGGCGATGGCATTACTTATGCTTACAATTTAGGAATTACAACAAAGAACGTAAGCTATATTCAGTTCCATCCTACCGCCTTTAATAATAAGGATACCCGTGAATGCTTCCTTATTTCTGAAGCTGTACGCGGAGAGGGCGCATACCTCAGAAACTGCAACCATGAACGCTTTATGAAAGACTATGATGAAAGACTTGAACTTGCTCCTCGTGATGTTGTTTCACATGCAATATGGGCAGAAACCAAAAAGACAGGCTCTGATGAATTCTTCCTTGACATCACACATAAGGATAAGGAATTCTTAAAGAACCGTTTCCCAATGATTTACAAGAACTTAAAACAGCAAGGCTTCGATATGTCAAGGGATATGATTCCTATATATCCTTGTCAGCATTATCTTATGGGTGGCATAAAAGTTGACTCAAATGCTCAAACAAGCATGGAAAATGTTTATGCCTGCGGTGAATGTTCATGCACAGGTGTTCACGGTAATAACCGTCTTGCAAGTAATTCACTTCTTGAGGCACTTGTATTTTCAAGACGTTGTGCTGATCATATTAATTCAAAGCTTAATACTGTTCCACAGGATTATAAGGACTATCAATTTAAACACGATGGCAATGCTCCTGTTATTCCAAAAGGATTAAGAACCGAAATTAGAACAATTATGCAGAATTCCTATTTCATTGTTCCGGATAAGGAAGGCATAAGAATAGGCTACGAAAAAATAAAAAATATTAAAGAAATGCTTGAAAACGGTAACTGGAAGGTTGACCAGGATTACATTATTGCAAAATCACTTGCTACAATAGCTTTCTTGATTTTAGAGGAGGTCAGATAGTATGGAACTAATGCAGTTTTATGTTGATGACTTAATAAAAAAAGCTTTACTTGAAGATATAAATTATGTTGATGTCACAACAGATTATTTAGTTGATGATAATGCAACAACTACCGCAAAATTTATTGCAAAAGATGAAGGAGTTTTAGCGGGTATAAAAGTCGCAATGCGTGTTTTTGAACTTCTTGATGATAAAGTTAAATATGAGGTTTTCATAAACGATGGTCAGAAGGTTAAAAAAGGCGATATTATTGCAAAAATGACAGGCAAGACAAAAGCATTGCTTAAAGGGGAAAGAACAGCTTTGAATCTTGTTCAGCATATGTCAGGAATAGCAACTCAGACCAACAAATGTGTTGAACTTGTAAAAGGCACAAATGCTTCAATTGCTGAAACAAGAAAGACTCTCCCTGGACTTCGCCCGATTCAGAAATATTCTGTTGTTGCTGGCGGAGGACGAAATCACAGATACAATCTTTCAGATTGCGCAATGCTAAAGGATAATCACATTGACGCTTACGGTAGCCTAACTAATGCTGTTAAAGCTTTGAGAGAAAAAATCGGGCATACTACAAAAATTGAAGTTGAAGTAAGAGATTTAAAGGAGCTTGACGAGGCAATCAATATCGGTGCTGATATAATAATGCTTGACAATATGTCCTGCGAAAAGATGGCTGAAGCTGTTAAAATCACTGCCGGCAGAGCACTCCTCGAAGCAAGTGGGAATGTTACACTCGATAATATAAGGGATGTTGCGCTCACAGGAGTCGATATAATTTCACTTGGAGCATTGACTCACAGCGTAACGTGCTTTGATATTTCAATGAAAATTGATTTGTAGAATTTATTAATAAAATAATTATTACTATTCTTTCTTGAAAATGACAACAATATGATATATAATAGTTAGGTTGAAAATATAATTCTGAGAGGAATAGTATGAAAAAAGAAGTTGAGATTTATACCGACGGTGCGTGTTCCGGCAATCCCGGCCCAGGTGGATATGGTGTAATTTTAAAATATAAAGGACAGGTTAAGGAACTCTCAGGCGGTGAACCGCAGACAACAAACAACCGTATGGAGCTTATGGGAGTTATTACAGGGCTCAATGCATTAAAGGAGTCTTGCGTGGTAATGCTATACAGCGATAGTAAGTATATAATTGACGCTATAAATAAAGGCTGGGCAAAAAAATGGCGCGCCAACAACTGGATTAAATCTGATAAGAAAAAGGCACTCAATATCGACCTTTGGGAACAGCTGCTTGACCTTCTGGATAAGCACGAGGTTACGTTCAACTGGGTAAAAGGTCATGCAGGACATACAGAAAATGAGCGCTGTGATGAACTTGCTGTTATGCAACGTGATAAAAATTCTATATAGCTATTGCAATATACACTAAAAAGGTATATAATAAACCCGAGATTAAAAAATCTTTACATAGTTAAATGAAAGGACGATAAAATTGGATAAACGTTTTGTTTATGCTGATAATGCGGCTACTACAAAAGTATCAGATAAAGCACTCAGCGCTATGCTCCCATACTTTACTGAAAATTACGGAAATGCATCCAGTATGTATAAGCTCGCAAATATATCAGAAAGAGCAATTATTAAAGCAAGAGAACAGGTTGCTGCTGCAATTGGTGCTAAAGCTACTGAAATATATTTCACAAGCGGAGGTTCAGAATCCGACAACTGGGCGATTAAAGGCTGTGCTGAAAACGGCGCAAAAAAAGGTAAGAAGCATATTATTACTTCTGTCTTTGAACATCATGCGATTCTTCATACTTGTGATGCACTTGCAAAGCAGGGGTTTGAAATAACATATATTCCAGTAAACGAAAAAGGACTTATTGATCCTGCTGATGTTGAAAAAGCAATTAGAGAGGATACATGCCTCGTAACAATAATGTTTGCAAACAACGAGATAGGAACAATTCAGCCAATTGCTGAAATTGGCTCGATTTGTAAGGAAAAGAAGGTTCCTTTTCATACTGACGCTGTTCAGGCTATCGGTAATGTTGAAATCAATGTCAAGGATATGAACATTGATATGCTTTCACTTTCAGGTCATAAGATTCATGCGCCAAAAGGTATCGGTGCTATCTATATAAGATCAGGCATTTCATTGCCAAACCTTATTTATGGTGGTGCTCAGGAACGCTCAAAGAGAGCTGGAACAGAAAATGTTCCTTCAATAGTTGCACTTGGTGAAGCTATTACTGACGCAACATCAAATATATCAGCAAAAACTGAAAAAGTAATAAAACTTAGAAATCGCCTTATTGACGGAATTCTAAAAATTCCTATGACAAGACTTAACGGTGACAGGGACAAGCGTCTTTCTGGAAACTGTAATATATCAATTCTCGGTATTGAGGGCGAATTCCTTCTTTTAAACCTTGATGCACAGGGGATTGCCGCTTCATCAGGTTCAGCCTGTACATCAGGTTCACTTGATCCTTCACATGTTCTTCTTGCATTAGGGCTCCCTCATGAGGTTGCTCATGGTTCATTAAGATTAACAATAAGTGACGAAACAACAGATGAGGATATCGATTATATTCTTGAAAAGCTTCCACCAATCGTTGAAAAAATCAGAAGTATGTCACCATTGTGGGAAAGAATCCAGAACGGTGAGCTTCAGTTCAAATTATAAAACAAAGGAGATAATTACAGTGCTATACAGTGAAAAAGTAATGGACCAT
>JAEWZG010000126.1 GCA_023395435.1 Bacillota bacterium | reverse complement strand
ACAACCCTTCACAGGTTGGTTATGGTGTTACTGTTGGTTCTATTGATACTATTATGTCCCGATCAGGCTTTCAGATGACTGATAGCGGGCTTGACCTTGCTATTGCCGGTGAAGGCTTTTTTCAGGTACAGGATAAAGTCGGAAATAAATTCTACACAAGAGCAGGCATACTTACAATAGATAACTACGGCAACCTCGTTGATGCAAATAACAATTTTGTTCTTGGTATCACAGGTGATCCTACAGGACAGGTTGCTTCAACAGACAGAATCCAGATATTTGTTCCAAACGTAACAGATGCAGCTTCATCAGCTTCAAAACAGCTTCTTGGCTCAACAGTATCTATCAATTCAACAACACTTGGTGCACAGGGTAACATTACAATAAACTTTGTACACGGAACACCACCGACAGCAACAATGTCAGGTGATAACCTTACAGTTACATTTGATCAGAAGGCAAAGTATGATGATCTTCCTTCATTGCAGGCAGCAATCGATGAAGCAATAAGAAACGGTGGTATTACATTGCCAACTGGTGCTCTAACAATGATGGTTGAGCCAGCTCCAGCTGATACAGCTGCTCCTGCAACAAACTATGTAGAATTCGGAGCTGCTGCTGCTGACAAGATGACAATTACTGCTGGTGCAGATGGTAAAGACGGAAATTCAATCAACATCAAGTACAAGACAATTGATGCAGGTGTGGCTTCAGCTGATTGGGAGGATGATACACTTGTTTTCACACTTGTTAAAACAGATTCATATACAGCTGCAAATCTCCAAGCTCTTGCAGATGTAGCAAATACTGCTGAAGGAATAGTAGCCGGTGATACAAAAGCACTTACATTCACAGGGCTCACAAATGCAGTAACAGGTTCAACACTTGCTGCAAAACCAATAAAGCTTGGTAATGGTGACAATACATACTATGAGAACATTGCCGGTATGCTGGGGACAATAAAGCTTGATGGTGGTAGAACTGCCGCAGAGCAGACAGTTGGAAACCTTTCAAGCCTTGCAGTAGGTAATGATGGTGTTATTACTGCAACACATAGTGTTCACGGTCAGATGATTCTTGGAAGAATTGACCTTGTAACTTTTGACAACCCATCAGGACTTGATGAGGCTGGCAACTCATACTTCCAACAAACAGCAGCATCAGGACAGCCAAGAGTTTGTCAGGCTGGTTATGATGGATCAGGCGACATAGTATCCAGTGCACTTGAAATGTCAAATGTTGACCTTGCTCAGGAATTCGCTGATATGATTACAACACAGAGAGGATTCCAGGCCAACTCAAGAATCATTACGACATCTGATGAACTACTTCAGGAACTTGTAAATCTTAAGAGATAAATAAACTAAATATTGATGGGAAGCCGTAAAAGGCTTCCCATACAATTAAAATGAGGGTTGAATATGATAAAGCTCACACGAGTAGATGATAGGGTTATTGTTGTTAACGAAGATTTTATTGAAAACATCTCGCAGGCACCCGATACAATTATTACCATGCAAAGCGGAAGGTGCTATGTTGTTAAAGAAACTTTAGATGAGATAATTGAAAAGTCAAAAGATTATAAACTAAGATGCATAGGAAAAATTAAATAACGAATATTCGCTTTTGAGCTTGTAATAGATTTTATACTTAATGAATCGGAGGATATAAAATGAACATAACAGGTATAATTGGCTTTTTAGCTGGTTTAGGTTTGGTAGTATATGGTATGATTGGTGAGGGTGATCCACTCTCGGGATTTATTAATTATCCATCGTTAGCGATAACATGCGGAGGAACTTTTGGTGCATTATTGATGTCCTTCCCATTTAAGGTAATAAAAAACGTACCCAAAATGCTTAAGATGTTTGTTAAACCTAAAAAATATAAGCCAGAAGCGTACATAGATCAGATGGTTGAATATGCAAAAATTGCACGAAGCAAGAGCCTTCTCGCACTTGAAGAAAGTGCAAATGATTGTAAGGATCCTTTCATGAAATCAAGTCTTATGCTTATTGTTGATGCAAATGATAGTGATAGAGTAAAAGCAATGCTTGATGATGCCATAGATTTTATGTGTGACCGACATGAAGAGAATACAGCATTCTGGGACAAGATGGGGGCGGTTGCGCCGGGTTTTGGTATGATTGGTACCCTTGTCGGACTTATAAATATGCTTGCTAATCTTAGCGGTAATGCCGACGGACTTGGAGCCGGTATGTCAACGGCTCTTATAACAACCTTCTATGGATGTATTCTCGCTCATCTTATTGCTTCACCTATTGCAAACAGATTAAGAACGATTCATTCAGAAGAGCTTTTATGCATGCAGATTGTTGAAGAAGGCGCACTTGCAATTATATCTGGTGCTAACCCAAGATACATACAAGAAAAACTTGAATTTATGATTCCTAAGAGCAAAGGCAAGAAAAAGGAAAAAGAAACAAAAGAAAATTAAAAATTTATGTTAAAAACAGTAAAGTTGTATAAAAAAGTAGATTTTACGAAAGAAGTATGTTAGAATAAAAAATAAAAGAAGGTGATTTTTTGGCGAGACGAAAAAAGAGCTCAGGTGGTGAAGGCGGTGCCAACTGGATGGATACATATGGTGACATGGTAACTTTGCTTTTGACATTTTTTGTAATGCTTTATGCCAGCTCATCGTTTGATGAAGGAAAGTGGCAATATATATTGCAAGCTTTTGCTTCACACGGGACTAATGTTAACACAATCGTCGCACCAGAAAATCCTGATTCGACTTCTGATGATCCCTTTGTTACTGATGAGTTAAAGGATGGCGAACTACCTGAAACCTTTGATCAATTATATCAGTATCTTGTTAATTATGTTGAAAGCAATAAACTTTCAGATACTGTTGAAGTAAAGAAAGGTGAATCAAACGTTTATTTAAAATTCCAAAACCATATTTTCTTCTCTGGTGACAGTGATGTTTTACTTGATTCTGGTAAAAAGGTTCTAAATGCAATCGGCGCTGGTATTAAGGCTGTGGATGACAAGATAATGGTAGTTAAAGTATGCGGACATACCGCAGTCAGCCCGGGTTCAAAGATTGATGATATGACACTTTCGAGCGGAAGAGCTGTTAATGTTGGTAATTACCTTAGGGATAAGAAAATATGCGCTCCGGAAAAACTGGTTTCAGCAGGATATGGTTCATACAGGCCTGTTGCACCGAACGATTCTGAAGCAAACAGAGCAAAAAACCGTCGTGTTGAAATAGTTATTGTAAGAAATGATGCTGATTTTACTAATCAAAGTGTCATTAATGAATTACTTCAAATGGACTTCGGAACAGAATTCGTTCCGCCAGAGGAAACTCCTAAAAAAGAGGATTCTTCATCAATCAAAGCTACAAAATAACCCTTATTGAGAGGTGATACATAGATGGCAGATGTTTTGTCCCAAAGCCAGATAGACGATCTGTTGAGAAGTTTCAGTACCGACGGAGACAAGGTTATTGAAGAAATTGAATCTCAAAAAAACGAAAAAAAATCAAAGCCTTATGACTTCAGGATGCCAAAGAAATTTACAAAGGAACGTCTGAGGGTTATTGACAGAATATTTGAGAACTATGCACGTCTGCTGTCTTCATATTTCACAGGAATGTTGAGGCTTTACTGCAAAGTAAATGTTCTTCAGCTTGAGGAACAGAGATACAACGAATTTAGCAATGCACTTCCTGAATATGTGCTAATGGCAATACTGGATCTTGAAACAAATGACGAAGATATTGACGATACTGTGATGATAATGCAGTTATCAAATCCTATTTCGTTCACGCTTATGGACAGGCTTCTTGGTGGTAATGGAAGCTATGTTGATATTAACAGAGATTTTACTGAAATAGAAACAGGGCTCCTTCGTACGATTGTTGATAAATTGTGTTCAATGCAGAAAGAAGCATGGTCATCGTTTATTGATATAAATACAAGCATTGCAAGTGTTGAAACCAATGCAAGAGTTATTCAGAGCATAGCTCCTGATGAAATAATTATTCAGATAATGCTTGAGGTTGAAATAAAGGATGTTAAAAACACTATTTCAATCTGTATTCCTGCTATGAATCTTGAGCAGATAATGGCAAAGTTCAACGACAAGAGCCTTCGAAGCTCAAGGCGTCTTGACCCTCTTAAGGAAACAGAGAGAAAGACAGAAATCCTTCAAGGAATTAAAGATGTTCAACTAGATGTGACAGCAGTTCTTTGTGAAACGCAGGTTGACCTTCAGGATATTCTTCATCTTCAGGTCAATGATATAATCCCTCTTAATACAAACATAAATAATAACGTTATTGTAAAAGTTGGGGAAACAACGTGGTTTGATGGAAAACTTGGTGCAAAGAACAATAGAAAAGCCGTAAGGCTGGATAATACTTTTAAGAATTGAGGTAGATGGGAAGCATGAGTAATGATCTTCAGAATAATCAGACAGTGATCCCAAAAGAAGTTCAGTTTTCTGAAATGCAGCTAAGTGCAGTGGCAGAAATAGAAAATATAAGTATGGGTTCGGCTGCTACGGCTGTTTCTAATCTGCTGAATGCAAAGGTATGGATTACAACTCCTCATATCAGCATTGTCCGCTTCAGTGAACTTAAATATCCTGACCTTGAGCCTTCAATATATGTAATGATTAACTATATAAAAGGTGTCAATGGTACAAATACAATGATTCTTAAGCAGTCTGACGTTCAGTTAATGCTGAATCAGCTGATGGGACTTCCGCTTGTTGTCACGGACGACTTTGTATTTGATGAGCTTAACATTTCCGCAGTATGCGAAGTAATGAATCAGATGATGGGTTCAGCAGCAACGGCTCTTTCAGAATTTCTGGGTGAAGCTATTGATATATCAACACCTGTTGCAAAAATCAAAAATGCTGATAACACAGAGACATTTGAAAATTATAATCCAGATGATTATGTTGTTGCAATACGCTTTAATCTCACGATAGATGGGGTAATAAACAGTGAGTTTGTTTCAATAATACAAATTGAGCTTGCAAGAACACTTGCATCGAAAATGCTACAGGGATTAGATGGTGCTACTGAGGAAACTGCTTCTGAAGCAGCTGTACCACAACCTGTTACCCAGGCGCCTCCTCCAATACAGCAGCCAACACCACAGCCAACACCACAGCCAACACCACAACCAATTCCGCAGCCAATTCCGCAAACGGTTCCTCAGCCAATACCACAGCAACAACCGGTATATCAGCAACAACCAGTATATCAGCAACAGCCGATGTATCAGCAAACAATGCCGCAGTCGGGTTATCAACAGACACAGCCGGAGCCAATCAACGTTCAAGGGATTAAACTTCATCAGTTTGAAAACTTTGGCACATCGGTATTGCCAACGGAACAACAGGACAATCTGAAGCTTCTTATGACTGTTCCTCTCAACGTTTCAGTAGAAATCGGTTCGGCCAAGAAAAAGGTTAAAGAAATTCTTGAATTTACACAGGGAACGGTCATCGAGCTTGACAGACAGGCAGGAGCCCCGGTCGATGTAATAGTAAACGGACATTTAATTGCAAGAGGCGATGTTGTTGTAATTGACGATAACTTTGCTGTCAGAGTCACAGAAATTGTTAAATCAAAATTTTTGGATACTTTAGGGGATAAGGAGTAAA
>JAEWZG010000077.1 GCA_023395435.1 Bacillota bacterium | reverse complement strand
TAAGAATGATGATCCACCAGCATCCACCGAAGCCGTTTCCACAACCATTACCGCATCCACACATAAATAGCACTCCTTTAAATAATGTATTGTAAAACGCAACCATGAAGAAACATTATTTGCGTCCCTCCAGTTTTGTTTTATAGTATAGTTTATGGGAAAGGAATAAAAGTGTTACAGAAATTTTCGTATATAATACTCGTATAATTTCAAAAAATAAATTCCATTTAAGCGGTAGAATCATAAACTAATAGTAAGAAATTTTGCAGGAAATGTTTAATCTGTATTAAACTGGCAAAATTCTATATGACTGAAATAGTATAAGCTGATTATTTCATATAATTAATGTGAAAAGATGAACGCAGATAATAGCTACCGTTCTATATACATTGATTATGATTACCTAGCCATCTTTTTTACAGTGGCAGAACGGAGATGTAAATGTATAATTTTAATCTTGAGAACTTCACCTATAAAGCAAGTGCTGCTGTTAACAGAGCTTTCACTCTTGCTGGTGAACTCGGTCATACTTATGTTGGAAGTGAGCATCTGCTCCTTGGTATACTTGATGAGGGAACTTCAACAGCATACACAATTCTTAATAAGAATGAGGTAAGTATAACTCAGGTTCAGGCTAGAATAATTGAAACAATAGGGAAGGGTGATACAAGTGTTCTTAATGCGGATGCACTTACGCCTACTGCCAAAAAAATTCTGAGCAATGCCATAAGACTTTCACAAAGTCTTGACTGTAAGTTTATTGGCAGCGAGCATATCTTAATGTCACTTGTGAGGGAATCAAACTCCTGTGCTAATAGTATATTGCGTGACCTTGATATAAGTATCACTAAAATTTATAATGATTGCTCAAGTATACAAACCAATAACCTCCCGACTATGAAGCAGACAAATAAAAATATCAAACTTCCGAATCTTGAAAAATATGGTCGAGAACTAACAACAAAGGCAGCCTGCCTGACACTTGACCCTGTTATAGCAAGAGAAAGTGAAATCGAACGCCTTATTCAAATTCTTTCAAGACGCACGAAAAATAATCCTTGTCTTGTCGGCGAGGCGGGTGTTGGTAAAACTGCTATTGTTGAAGGTCTTGCACAGCTTATTATTAAAAATGAAGTTCCTGAAAACCTCCAGACCAAGAGAATTTTTGTTCTTGATATAAGCCAGCTTCTTGCTGGTGCAAAATATAGGGGAGATTTTGAAGAACGCCTTAAGAACTGCATTGAAGATGTAGTCAATAACAAGAATATTATTTTATTTATAGATGAGGTTCATACTATTGTGGGCGCAGGAGCAGCAGAAGGTGCTATTGATGCGGCAAACATTATAAAGCCACAGCTTGCACGTGGTGAACTTCAAATTATCGGTGCAACCACATACGAGGAGTATAAGAATTATATAGAAAAAGACAGTGCACTTGAAAGACGTTTTCAGCCAATAAAGGTCTGTGAGCCGACTGAAGAAAATACAATTAAAATATTAAAGGGTATTGCTCCAAAATATGAGGAACACCACAAGCTGTCTATTCCTGATGAGGCGATGAAAGCAGCAGTAACTTTGTCACAAAGATATCTACCTGACCGCTTTCTTCCTGATAAGGCTATTGATCTAATCGACGAGGCTTGCTCAAGAGTAAGGCTTAAAGCGGGAATGATTATTGATAACCCTAATAAGCTTTCTGATCTTTTTAATGAATATTTAATGGGAAGTATTTCAAAATCGACCTATACGCAGAAGGTTGAAACAGTCAATGGTGAAACAAAAAAATATGGAGTAGTAAAACAGAGTGAAATTACCCCGAATGATATAGCTGAAGTCATTTCTGCATGGACTGGAATTCCAGTAGCAAGCCTTACTGAAGAGGAAAGCAAGCGTCTTTTAACTCTTGAAGATGTAATGTCAAAGAGTGTTATCGGTCAGGATGAAGCGATAAAAAGTATTGCCTGTTCAATAAGAAGAAGTCGTGTCGGGCTTAAGGACCCAAACCGCCCTATCGGTTCATTTATCTTCCTTGGACCTACAGGTGTTGGAAAAACCGAGCTTTGCAAGGCACTTGCAGAATGTCTTTTTGCAAATCGTGATGCTGTTGTGCGACTTGATATGTCAGAGTATATGGAGAAACATTCAGTATCAAAAATGATAGGCTCGCCTCCTGGTTATGTTGGATATAATGAGGGAGGACAGCTTACAGAAAAAATCCGAAGGAACCCTTATGCAATAGTTTTAATGGATGAAATCGAAAAGGCACACCCTGATGTTTACAATCTTCTTTTACAGATGCTTGAGGATGGCTTTATTACCGATTCACAGGGCAGAAAGGTTTCATTTAAAAATACTGTTATAATTATGACTTCAAACCTTGGTGCAAAGAAGATTATAGACAAAAAAAATCTCGGCTTTACAGTAGCCGAGTCGAGTGAAAAAAATATGAAAGCCGAGATAATGAGTGAACTTCGTCAGCAGTTCAAGCCAGAATTTTTAAACCGTATTGATGATACAATTATATTCAGGAGCCTCGATAAAACTGACATTGAAAAAATAGGCAGAAAGCTTCTTAATGAGCTTTCTGAACGTATCGATGCCCTTGAAATAAAAACTGAATTCTCCGATGAGGCTGTTAAGAAAATCGCTGACGACGGCTTTAATACCTCATACGGAGCACGCCCGCTTCGAAGAATAATTTCCACTGAGATTGAAAATCTTCTTTCACAACAGATTTTAGAGGGCGAGATTGTCAAGGGTGACGAAATAAAGCTTATTGTGGATAATGGTAAGCTCAAATTCGTTAAGCCGTCACTTATTCAAGCGGAATAATTGTTGCTTCTCCTCGAAATTTTCTGCGGTTATAATTAAAAATATAGGTCGCGGGTTCATTATCTAAAGAAAACGGATCGATTGGAAATCTCTCTATATGAATAAGCTTTAAAAGCTGTTTCGGGTCAATGTCTGAATAGTCAGGCAAAAGCTCTGAAACGGCTTTTTTCTTTACTACGAGGTCATAAAGCTTATTATTGTCAAGCATATTTTTTTCTGCCCAGTCAGGATTCGAACGTGGTCTTTCGTGAGAAAGGAAGTCAAATTTAAGCTTTACTTTTATGTTCTGTATTTCTTTATTATTAAGGATGCTTTCACAGAAATCAATTAAGAAAGTATATGCATCGTTTTTGTTGTGAGAAAGAGTTGACATACCTTTTTGCTTTTTAAACTCACTCAAGTGATAATAAAAGTCAAACGGGTCATTAAAAAATTGCTTTATATAGCCAGTCGACAAATAAAATCTGTTTGAATTGTAATAAAGCTCAACCATTTCTTCAATGCCCTTGAGTTTTAACACTTCGTCATAGGTAAGTGAGTCGGTTGACAATACTTCATAGGGCGGATATGGAGAATACTTTATATTATATTGGGAACATAGCTTTTCCATTGATGAACCCTTTAAAATTTTAAGAAAACCAAGCTGGAGCTGATTTGGATCAAAACGATAGACATCATTAAAGGATTTTTTGAAGCTATCAAAATCTTCAAGCGGAAGTCCCGCAATAAGATCAAGATGAAGGTGTATATTCTGCTTTTTCTGGAGTTCCCTCACACAATATTCTATCCAAGCCATATCGTTTTTACGATCGATAGCCTTGAGTGTCTGTTCATTGGTCGATTGTACGCCTATTTCAAGCTGAAACAGTCCACATCTTGCTGTTGATAAAAGTCCAAGAGTTTCTTTATCAAGGAGTGAAGCCTCAACTTCAAAGTGAAAGTTTGTGCAACCATTGTCGTTTTCAATAAGAAAGCGAATGATTTCAAGTGCAAATTTTTTGTTGCAATTAAATGTTCTATCAACAAATTTAACCTGTTGGACCTTGTTGTCAAGGAAAATCTTAAGTTCCTTTTTAACCTTTTCAATTGGCGCAAAACGCACACCTTTTTCTATTGAAGAAAGGCAATATTTGCACCCAAAAGGGCATCCCCTTGAAGCTTCATAGTAGCATATTTTATTCTCAGTTCCACCAAAATTCTTGTAAGGGAAGGGTAACATCGACATATCAATAGCGCTATCTTTTGGTGTTGATACAATCTTCCCATTATACATAAAGGTGAGTCCACCAACATTTTCAAAGTCTTGCTTGTTATTTATTGCATCAAGAAGCTCACAAAAGGTTTGTTCACCCTCGCCTGAAATTAAATAGTCGCACGGAATGTCAGAAAACAAAGCTTCACTGTTATATGATACTTCAGGCCCACCAAGAACAATTATAATTTTAGGAGAAACCTTTTTAATAAGAACAACAAGCTTTTTCACCATTTCAATATTCCATATATAGCAGGAAAACCCGAGAATGTCAGGCTTATGTTCATACAAAGATTTAAGTATATCATTAATGTAATTATTTATTGTGTATTCAACAACATTAATTAAGTAGTTGCTGTTCTCCTCAACATAGCCTTTTATCTGTCTTATAGCGAGGTTTGTGTGTATATATTTAGCGTTTATACCGCATAGGAGAATATTCATAAGCCCTCCAAAGTGTTAATTTTACGCTTATAGTATACCATAAAAAAATATTTTCCACAATTTTTATAAAAGTCTTGACAAAAGTATACCAATATAGTATACTTTATATATGAAGTCAATCAGTAAGTATAATTAAATTAATTAATGACGGAGGAAATAAGAAATGAAAAAATTTGTTTGTTCAGTATGCGGATATGTACACGAGGGCGACAGCGCGCCAGACAAATGCCCACAATGTAAAGCACCAAAAGAAAAATTTAAAGAGGCTGTTGATGAAGGCATTGCTTGGGCTGATGAACATAAGGTAGGTATCGCAGAAGGGCTTGATGCTGAAGTTGTTGAAGGTTTAAGACAGAACTTTATGGGCGAATGCACAGAGGTTGGCATGTATCTTGCAATGGCAAGAGTAGCCCACAGAGAAGGCTATCCTGAAGTTGGAATGTATTATGAGAAGGCAGCCTATGAAGAAGCAGAACATGCCGCTAAATTTGCTGAGCTTTTGGGTGAAGTAGTAACTCCATCAACAAAGAAAAATCTTGAAATGAGATATATGGCAGAAAATGGTGCTTGTGACGGTAAGAAGAAGCTTGCCACAAGAGCAAAAGAGCTTGGCTATGATGCAATTCATGATACAGTACATGAAATGGCAAAAGATGAAGCTCGCCACGGCTGTGCATTCAAAGGCTTGCTTGATAGATACTTTAAAAAATAAAACTAATATAAAAAAGGACGATTAATATCGTCCTTTTTTATGCTTTCATAGTTAATTTTAACATAATATAATAGTAATAATAGTATATATAAACAAATTTTATGATTTTATACTTAATTATTTACAATACATATGAAAAAATGTTATTATTATTATAACAATAATTGCAATAAATGAGGTGATTTCATGTCTTTATTTGGTAAAAAAAGTTCTACTCCATCCTTTGATGAAAATACTCAGATAACAAGTATAAACCTCGAAAAAGTAGTAAGTGTCATAATAATAAATAAGGAAGATAAATACAGTTCTAGATTTTTTGTAGGAAAAAAAAGGAACTCAGCTAATTATCAGATTACTGTTGGCATAAAGGACGTGTTCTCCTTAAATGAGTTTGATTTAATTACTATTATCTATAATATGATTGATGGCGAAAGATTTTCTCAAACTGGTACGATTATAAAGATAGAAAATCAGTTCATTACTATTGATCTTGATGAAAAAATCAATAAAATTGAAGAACGCAGAAAAAGTCTAAAAATTCAATGCAATCTAACAGGGGAAATTACTATAATGAACAAAACGATTTCTGTTGATATTAAAAATATATCAATAGGTGGCATTTTTGTTGCGACTGAGGCTGATTTACCTCTCCACAACGTGTTATTTGTTAAAATAAATGAAATTGATATTGTAGCAGATATTACAGTTATCAGGCAGCAAAAGGACAAGCTCGGAACAATTATAGGATACGGATGTCAGTTCTACAAACTTAACGACAGGAACGAAGAAAAAATTTTTCAGTACATAAATAACTGTTTATTAAAAGAACGTCAGACATTAATTAATCGTGATGTATATAATTATTTTTAGTAATATTTAAAGTGCTAGAATCTACCAGATTATAAATGCATGATTGGCATATACTTAAAAATAAAACAAATCATATAACAGAAAAAACGGACAATTTAATCGTCCGTTTTTTCTATCGAGCTTACATAATAATCAATGCAAGCAACATATTTATTGCCATTTGGGTGTGGGAAAAGTACAGAATTTGTCTGACAAAGTCGTCCTGTAGCAATCGAAATATATTTATGACTTGTAAAGAATTCGGTTTCAAGAATAACCGCTGAATAAAAATAGGACTTAAGATTGTGACAATCATTTTTCTTGCATGGTGAGAAGAGCGGATTATCATTTGGTTTAATATCTCGATTCAATATTGTGCTTGTTATCTGGTATCCATTTATGTCAAGAATATATATGCATTCAATATCGCAGCATTGTATAACGTAATTTCTAAGAACTTTTTCAAAATTCTCCATTTTTGCTTTTTTAAGGCTCGTTGTTAATGCCTTAAGATTTTTTTTATAAATATTGTAGTGTAGCTTTTTATTCTTGAGTTCGGCTTTGGCTTGCTTTGTATAAGATTCAGTGATTGTATTCAGCTGATTATCAATAACAAGGCTATGTATTTTATCAACTTCCTGAGCTTTAGAGAAGTAATATCCCTGAAAATAATCTATATTCAGATTCATACAGCTTACAGCTTCATCAATGGTTTCAACACCTTCAGCGACCGTAACCGCACCAATGCTTTTTGATAGATTGACAATAGCTCTTGCAATTTCTTGCTTGTAGTAATCTTTGTTTATATCAGTAATAGATTGCCTGTCGATCTTAACAATATCAGGCTTTGCAATTGCAATACGATTGAGATTTGAATGCCCTGCTCCAACATCATCAAGGGCGATAAGGA
>JAEWZG010000091.1 GCA_023395435.1 Bacillota bacterium | reverse complement strand
TTACAACTACACAATAAAATAAACACTTTTTTATTACCGTTTGAATATCTTTGTAAAAAATGTTGAATAATATTTCAAAGGAGATGTGATTAATGACAATTACCGACATTAGAATCAGAAAAATAATCCCAGAAGGAAGACTTCGTGGTGTAATTAGTATTACTATCGATGGACAGCTTGCAGTACATGACATAAAAATAGTTCAGGGCGATGAGAGACTTTTTGTAGCAATGCCAAGTAGAAAAGATGACAGTGGAGTCTTCAGAGATATTGTTCACCCAATCACTCCAGAAGCACGCCAACAGGTTGAAAGCGAAATCTTAAACGCTTTTCTTGCTGAAGTTGAGGCAAGGGAAACTCAGGTTGAGAACGCAGAATAATTGAAAAAACAAAACAGTACGGCGTAACGCTGTACTGTTTTTTCTTAGTCTAAATCTTGAATAGACATCCTATCTATTTCTGAATTCTTTTTATTCTTTTTTTGAAACACAAAATAGATGATTAAAGATACAATCTCAAGTACTCCGAATAACAACACTAAAAATGAGTCTGAATATATAAATATTAATGGCATTAAGCACGCATACGCTACAGGAATAACTAATCCTGCCCATTTATTCTTCATTTTTGACAGAAAAATTTGAAGAAAAATTAATGCGGATATTACGATCAATAATAAAATAATCGGAACTATTGCTATACTTGAGGAATCGCTACTATTCATTATTCCTCCTCCTTATTAATCTTTTTATATTCAGTAATTAAAACTTTTGCCGTATTAAAGTCAAGCTTCTCATTGACAGCAAGTCGCTTTATTAATGCAATATATGGCTCGTTGCTCGTATCTTCACTTATATTTATTTTCTGAATTAATCTATCCAGACGAAGTCTTACCGTTGGATAGGACACATTATAGTTTTTTGCTACCTCTTTTAGAGAGCCTGATGCCATAATAAACTTCTTAATAAAAGAAATATCTTCATCATCAAGTCCGGTCATCCAGTCAGGCACTTCATTAATAGCCATATTGCTCCCTCCTTTAATAATATTAATATAACATTTAATATTATTAAAGTCAATAGTAAAGTTGAGTTTAATTTTATTTATTATTATATTAAAAGTTTGTATGCGAAGGTCGCCCCCATACCCGTTCGCAATACAAAATAATAACTTTGACAAAACAAAAAGGAGGCTTAATGCCTCCTTTAATTATTTCCCTAATATTTTTGCTGTTTTAAGAATTGATATCTGTGACTTTGCGTCAGGAATTTGATTGCTCATTATCATTTCCATTGCCTTATCAAAAGGAATCTTCACAATATCCAAGAACTCATCATCATCAAGATTTTGTTGCGTGAAAGTCAGTCCTTTTGCATAATACATATGGATTTTTTCAGTCACATAACCAGTTGTAGGATACATTACACCGATATAAGTGAATTCACTTGCACAAGCTCCTGTTTCTTCTAATAGTTCACGCTTTCCACATTCATAGTGATCCTCACCGGCATTAAGCTTACCAGCAGGAATCTCAATAAGAACGTCCTTAAATGGATATCTGAATTGTTTTACAAATAAAATTTCATCGTTTTCATTTATTGGAACAATACACACCCCGCCGTGATGGTGAACAACCTCACGGATTGCTTCTTCACCATTTTCTAATTCGACAGTATCTTTTGTCAGTGTAATAATTTTACCCTCATGGATAACCAAAGAGTCAAGCGTTTTTTCATACAGATGCATAAATTTCATTACCTTTCTTTTTATATGGAATAAATGTATTTTATTTTAAATACTCTTAATTGTAACTCATTTATAGGGGGAATTTATTTGCAGATGAAATGCTTTGAAAAGACATGTACCAATCCCACAATATCCTCAGAAATATTATACCTTGCAAGTACCACTCCACAAGCAAATGTAAAAATCGTTCATAATGAACAGCTTGATCCACTTGCTTATGCAATAGGCTTTGGATGTAAAAGCAACTCAAGTCTTATAATTGGTGGAATAAACGAAAATGACTGGCTTTCAACACGCATGTTGATAATGTTTGCGCGAACTTTATGCAATGCACTTTTAAAAAACATTCCTATTTTAGGAATTAATATCAGCGAAATTTTCAGAAATAAAGGAGTCTGGATAATACCAAAATTCTCTGATGTATCAAGCCCAGCGACAGCAATGAATTTTATTGTAGATAAAATTGATCCCCGCCAGATTATTGAACTTACTCCTGGCGATGAATACATACGATACTATCCGGCGTGGCATAACCAGACAAACGTAAGGCTATTTGCTTATATTATGGCTTCGTCAACAGGATACCCAATCCAGAATTGTAACGACTATGCAAATGAAGAAAACAACCTTTGCTCGTGGTTTTCAGAGCAGACTCAGCGCCCTGCATATTCAATGCTTATCGACAAGGATACAAAATCAAGTCTTGATGACCTTGAATTACTTTTCGACCGGCTTTTAGAAAGTCTTGTAATCTTCGCATCATCATAAATTAATCTTTTTTATCTTCTGCGGGTTCTACGGGATCCGCAGCCTTATTTTGTGCTAATTTTTCCTCAAAGCTTACATAATCATATTCTCTTCCAAATGCTTGCTTTTTAATTAGCTTTTTGCCAACTATAACATAAGCTATGAGCAATACTAATCCTGTAAATGAAATTATTATTCCTTCTGTGAGTCCACGTGGTCTGTAGTCAAATCTGATTTCTATATCTTTTCCTTCGGGGCAATATACTGCCATAAGTCCGTTATCGACCTTTTCAATACGTGTTTCTACGCCGTTAACTTTTGCAGTAAAACCTTTATCATATGGAACGCTGAAGAAAACAAGGTTTTCCTTGTCTAAATTTATTTTTGCGGTAAAGCCTTTTGTGTCCTTCTTGAAATAATAAGCTGATGTTGCTTTTCTCTGAAGGCAATCCTCAGCGAATCCCGAATTGTCATAAACTGAATCGGCATCCGCCTGTGGGAGTGGCTTGATAATATCCCTGTAACGCATTATCTGGAAGTAATCAAGCAACAAGCCTTTGAGAAGAAGTCTATCTCTTGAAGCTCCCCCCTTTGTTTCAAACTGCTCCTTGGTAATATAATAATCAAAGGTAAAGCCCATTGGAATATAATATTTGTTCTCATATATATCAAAATTGTTCTGGGTGCTGATTAATTCAAAGCCGTCCATTGTTATTGGTTTTTCATTTTTCCTGTTAAAATAATATTTTGTAGAAAGCAGACTCCTGAGCGGATATCTTTCAACAGGAACTCTTGACGCAACATCTCTTGTTATACCAAGCCCATCATAAAACTCCATAATTGATGGTGGAACAACACTGTGGAAGGTCCTCATTGAAGAGTATCCCCAGAACATAGGGTAATTATCTGTCGAATCACTCATATCAACTCTAAAGAAATCCTTGCCCGTATCAAGTGAAATATTATTCTTGCCCTTAATGGCTTCATTAATATAAGTATTCGGATATGGGCCTTGTGCGGCACCATACCATACTATTGCACCCGTACATAATAAAGCTGCAAGTGTAGTGAGAATTGTTGCACGCCTGAAGAAGTATTTATTCCTTTCAGAAGCATAAGCAACATATAAGAGCATTAATAGTCCAGCCGTAGTGACAGCTATTGATATCCAGAATAAATCCTTGTATGTTGCAAGGTTTCCGTAATCAAGAACTCCTTCGACCTTTGGATCCTGAATCGGAAGAAGTGCAGAAAGCGCAAAGAATGCAACGACTGCAATACAAATAGGAACTCCCCTGCTCAGCCTCATTCTTCTGTTGTCAAGAACATATGCTGTCATAACACACATTATAAGAATAGGCATATAGTACCATCTTGCGTAATAGCTACTGTTGAATGCATAAAAAGAAGTATTAAGAACTGGAATAAACGCGCAAATTATACAGATCGTAATAACTTTTTTCATCCAGTTCTTTTTCTTGCCCTTGAAAAATGCAATTACCCCTGCCATTGAGAATAATGGTAGATAGCCGGCGATTGAAGCCCATCTTGCTGTTGTTGATGAAAACAGGTTTGCTCTTGCCGGTGGATCAGGGAGCATAAAGAAGCTCTGAATAATTCTGAAAAGTCTGAACTTATCGCTATAGACAATCATATCAAGTCCATAAAGCTTCTGATCGACACGAGGATTGTCGGTTATTGCAAGTGCCGACGGCAATAGTAAAAAGCACGCAAGCATTACACCGAGGACTGATTCAATCATAAGCCCGAAGAATTTCCTTAAATTTATATGGAAGTCATTGCTTGTACATCTGCATACAAAATAAATAATGAGGAATGTAATCTGACCAGTGAAGAAAAAGTAATTCACAACAGCACAAAGTGCAACTGCCAATGCAAAAACACCACGCCTGTCATTATTGACACGTTCCTCAAGTGCAATAAGAAGGAGAGGGAAAACCGCAACTACATCGTGGAAATGGTTGAAGAATATGTTATAAAGCTGAAAGCCAGATAGAGCATAAAGTATTCCGGCAATCACACAAGCGTTCTTACTTTTTATAAATCGCCTTGCGTAAGCATAGCTTGTAACACCAGCTATTCCTGCTTTTAACGCAAGGAGCAAAGGCATAAGATATATAACAGTACTGTTTGGAAAGGGAATAGTCAGCCAGAAAAACGGACTTCCAAGTAGATAGAAGGAATATGATCCGATAAAGTTTGAGCCAAGGTCAGTGCCCCAATCCCAGAAAATGTTTCCGTTTCTGATTGCTTCGTGCGCATAACGATAAAAAGGAATCTGCTGTGAATTAAAATCACCATAGTACAAAAATATTCCTTTGTTATATATAATAACAGGGAGCATTACCAACATCATTATTACGAATACAATTAAAAATACTTTAAGATATTGTTCCTTACCCCTGCTTTTTATCAGAGGAGTTTTAAACTTCACAACACCACGCCTTTCCATTAACATCTTTAATAGTATAGCATAATTTTACAACATTTAAAAGAATAAAAATAAAAAAGCCCTTGTTTAACAAGAGCTTTGTTATTAGTTTTAAATTAGTATTTTGTATCACAGCACCAGAGAACGATAAGAATAATTCCGCCGACAAATGGTACAAATACAAGGAAGTACAGGAAAGGTGAGAACCCAGCATCTCTTAACCTTCTTACACCAATTGCCAGACCAGGAATTAGAATAGCTAATGAATATATCCATGAGATAAATATGAGGCCTGTAGCAGCAACAAATGCTCCTAAGATTATTCCAATAATAATGTTAACCAATACCGGCATCCAAAATTCTCTTCTATTTGATGTTCCACTAAAATCAAGTCCTCTTTGCCACATACTGATGTATTCTTTCATATAACCTCTCCTTTTTATCTAGTATGTAATAATACTATGCGGAGAGACAAAAAAATATCACCCACAGAATTCTGTGAGTGATACTTTAAAAGTAAAATAAAATTACTTAAGTTCAATAGTTGCGCCAGCAGCTTCAAGCTTTGTCTTGATTTCTTCAGCGTCAGCCTTTGAAGCACCTTCTTTAACTGCCTTTGGAGCACCTTCAACAAGTTCCTTAGACTCTTTAAGTCCAAGACCTGTGATTTCCTTAACAGCTTTGATAACGTTCATCTTAGCATCACCGAATGATACAAGAACTACGTCAAATTCTGTCTTTTCTTCAGCAGCTGGAGCAGCTCCACCTGCAGCTGGAGCAGCAGCTACTGCAGCTGTTACACCGAATTCTTCCTGGATTGCCTCAACAAGTTCAGCAAGTTCAAGTACACTTAATGTTTTTACGTCTTCAACAAATTTTAAAATCTTCTCTGAAGCCATGATAATTAATCTCCTTTATAATTTGAATTTGCTCAGTTACGAGCTGTAATATTCTGCATTAAGCAGAAAGCTGTGCATAATAATTATGCTGTTTCTTTTGAATCTGCAACTGCTTTGATAATAGCAGCGAGCTTCTGCATTGGTCCCTGAAGTGAACCAACAAGCTG
>JAEWZG010000049.1 GCA_023395435.1 Bacillota bacterium | reverse complement strand
CAGACCGTACTATCTGAGAACTCTTGCAACAATGTATTCAATGTGCTATGATAGAGCACAAGAACGGCATTTTCACTAAGTCATTCAGATATTCTGGTATCTGGACTGATTATGAACTGATATTCTCCGGCAAGAGAATATCAGTTTGTGGAGTGCTTTTTTTAATTTAATTGCATTATAACAGGCTTGATAAATTATGTCAAGTCTATTTTTTATTTTCAGAGAAATATTCTATCTAGTTTTGTATTATTTTGTATAAATTAATTGGAAAATGTTGCAAAAGTGCTGTTTATTTACTATAATAGTATGTATAGTTTGAAAATAATTCTAATTATACAAAGTGCTTGTAATAGCAATTATATGAAATTGAAATAGAGAAGAATATCATGTGTGAGTTCATCTTTGGGAGTGACTAAAGTTATGTCTAAAATAAAAAATCAATTCAAGAAAACACTGAACGATAGTTCATTTTGGATTGACATTTGTGGGTTATATTTGTTTGGAACATTTGCTATGCTGATAAACGCAAGATGGTATATTTGGGCTTTGTTTGCTGTTATTGCTGGGAGTATTGCATTTGTTAAATACAAAAAAACAAATCATACTTATATAGGAATTTTAAAGAAAACTAGAGCTGCAATAAAGATAGCAAAAAAGATTGGTGACCCAGTTGTCATATATAATACTCTTGAGAATGACGTCATCCCGGAATTGAGGAAAAGTTTACCACAAAATTTATTTAAGTACTATTCTCTCTGTGATGATGAAACAAGCAATCAACGCAAAATTAGTACTCTTAAAAATAATGAGATATGGTCATCAGTATGCTCAGAGTTCAATGATCCATTTGAATGTCAATATATGCATATGGAAGCACAAGATTTTGAAGAATTGGGCATCCCGCCATCGGCCAAATCTCTTTGGGATAAGATTATGGCAAAAATACGGCAAAGAATTACTATCATTTGCTTTACACAAAATCCCGATAATAGGCCAATGTGGGCTCATTATGCAAATGGAAACAAAGGATTTTGCATTGAATACCAAGTGACTAATACGGCACATCTTTATCCTGTTATATATGTTGAAAAGCGGCATAAGGCGCATGCGTTGTTTATTGAGTTGGTTTATGAGCTGTTTACCCCTGATCTATCACTATCTGAAAGAGGCAGTGCATTGAAACACATCATACTGCTGAATTCATTTAAAGATATAAGCTGGGAATCGGAAAATGAAATAAGGGCAATATTTATTAATAGTTTAAGCGAGATATCGCCAAAAGGAAGGTCTTTCTCTTGCACTGATATTGGTGTTCATCCATGTAAGATGTACATAGGAGCAATGTGTAGTGAAAGTAATAAAGAAAAGCTTAAGCATATTGCTCAAGAAGTTGGTATTGAATATGAAATATGTCATATTTCTTCCGGAGAAAACTTTAGTGTAATATAAATGTACATCAGCATTTGCATATTTATTATTGAGGTGTATACTGCGCATTTGAACAATTTGGGCGCTTTTGATTCTTCTGCAATGTTATTTTCGATTAGCTGTTCTTCAATTTTTGGTATTTTCGGTAGTCAGATGATGGAGGTGGTATTATGGGACTTATTAATGAAATAGAAAAACGATTAGAAAGCCAAAAAAGTGATGGTATAAGTAATTATGATAACCATATGCAATTGTGGAATAATATAAAACAAATTATTTTGGATAATACAAGTCATCTTACTCAAATAACTACACAACTGTATAATTATGATATTCATGATAAGACTCATTGCGACAGAGTGCTTGAAAACATGGAATTAATTTTAGGAGATAAAATTGAAAGTCTATCATTTTATGAGTTGATTCTTTTATATTTAAGTGCAAATTTGCATGACTGTGCAATGGCCTTGCCATCTTGGGAATATAAACTTATTTCATCAGTTGAGGGTACAGATGTAATTTTCGATCTTAAAAACAGGATACGAATTAACAACGATTTTAAACCGATTAAGACACTAACAGAAACACTGGATTTTATTAAGCAGCACAAAAATGAGATATACAATGATTTTAATGAAGTTAGTAATTTTATTTTTTCTTTAAAAGATGAGAATGACTTCCAAATTGATTTATCAAAAAGAGTAATTGAATACGAAGGTTTTAGGAATAAATATGCCACTGAATTGAAGGCAAAGATTAAAGATGCAACGGAATACTTAAATTATTCAGAACTGCTTCGGTCGGAATTTATACGTTCAACTCACCATCTTAGAGCTGCAAACTATATTTCGGCACTCAAAATTCCATTTAGTAAAAATATAGGTAATTCCATAGCTACGCAGCTTATATTATGCTTATCTGTAATTTGTCGGTCACATGGAGAAAATGATGAATATGTTTTTTCTTTAGAAAATAATAAACGTATAGGTGAAGAATATGTTAATGTACAATTTCTAGCCATAATTCTCAGGTTGGCAGATGCCATACATTTCAGCTCTGATAGGGCACCACTTTCTTTGTATTCCGAAAAGTTAATTAGTGATCCTATTAGTATGCAGCATTGGAATGCCAAATTTCAAGATTTAACTTATCAAATCGTATCGGAAAATGGAACAACAGAAATAAAGTTTTCAGCTTTTTGTGAGAATCCGAAGGTTTACTATTTTATTCATCGTTATATAAACTGGGTAGATTATGAGCTAAATAATTATCATAGGCATATCAAAAACATGCAGATGATAAGGTTTCCATCTGTCGAAAAATATAATCTTCCCCTTTCTATCAAGGTAGACAGAAGCAATATTCTGGCGAACAAAGATAAGTTTACGCCTGCCCCTGATTTGAAATTTACTCTTGAACAAGATAAAATATTGAATCTCTTGATGGGTGTGCAGTTATATAAAGATAAATATTTGTGTTTAAGAGAATTATACCAAAATTCTCTCGATGCTTGTCGTTGCATGGAAGCTGAAAATACAATCAATTCGGTTTCCGAGCAGTTTCACATTAAATTTAGTATTCTATCAAAAAAAATAGATGATTTGGATCATAAGATATTGTATTGTCTCGATAATGGAACAGGTATGACTTTAGATATTGTTAAAAATCATCTATTAAAGATTGGAAATTAATATTACAGGTCAAAATTATTCAGTCAACAAAATACAAATTGGATGAATATGGTTAAACCCACCTCACAATTTGGAATTGGGATTTTATCCTGCTATATGATAGCAGACAAAATCGAAATAGTTTCTCGACACTATAGTAATCCTCATGAAGCTTTCTGCCTAAGTATGGATGGAATATGTGAAAATTCATATTTTGTCCCACTTGATGAAATAGAAGCAGAAATGATTGGGCATCATGGTACACTTGTAAAACTCTTTCTTAAACAAGATATCATAAATGAAATTAATGATGATATCCCCGAAAAATTGCCCTATATTATACATAATGGAAACGACCATTCATTTAGAGACGACACCCAAAATAAGGTGATAGATAATTTTAAAAACAGTTTATACTATTTAGTAAATAGACAAGTCGGAATAGTACCAGATAATATTAATGTCGAAATTGTGACGGCTAAAGATAGGATTGAGGAAATCATCCCGTGGAATAAGATATTTGACTTTAGAAATTATTCAGACATTACTCAAGAGGAAATTGAAGCGTTATGGTGTAAATATTATTACTTAAATGGTGCTGAAAATCCATATAAAGAAGTTATAAAATGTAGGGATTATATTGTGGATATTACATTATTGCTTGCAAATGAAAATGTAAAAATATTCACGCATATTAGTTTGCCATTATTAAACATTCCATCTGATGATGTCCGAATTTTCCGTTTTCATAAATATATATGGAAGAGTGAAAATAAAATATTAGTCGATGGCATTTGCGTAGGTAATTCTAACCGCCATCTCTCACCATACGATGACATTCTTAAAGAATGCCTGGTTAATTATGATGGTCAAGAAAGGCCTGTATTATCTATTGATAGATCCACAATTGTTTCTTTATCTGATGACTTAAAGGTACATACTAAAGCTTTAATAGATGAGTTACCAGAGAAATTAGTAAGTATTATGTTAACACATTTGGATAAGCACAGCATTTCATTGGATTCAAAAGAAGCAAAACTATGCATTGACTCAATTATTCATCAGTTTCCCAGTTTGTCAACAAAATTTATTTTTGAACTTTCTAAAACAAAAGCAAGTAGTATTACATTTAATGGGATAATTAATTCAACAACAAATATTACAATAAGTGATTTGATTCAAAAAAAGACTTAAGTTTTAATGATTTTGATATGCGTAAGCTTAGTGAGATGGAGCGTGAAATTATTGTAGGAAAATTAATTCCATCAGAATCAATAGAAATTTGTGATGCAAAGGTTAAGATACTATCTGATGATTTTTATCCCATTTCTTCTAAAGAAAAATATTTTTTGGATTTAGATTCTTTAGCACTGTCTTCAGTTGTAATAAGAGCGGATAAATGGGATGGTATCTATCATGAATATGATCTTGTTTCAAGCCTGTGGCCGATAGTTTCTCCTGTGTTATTTGATCATTGTAGATGTGAGGATATAAATGATATTGTCTCAGGACGTAGTAAAACAGTTTCTCACAGCAGAAACGGTTTGTCGGGCATAGCCCAATTAGATCCAGTTATGATTAATCCAATAAATGGCATATTTACTGCCGAAAGAGATTTGTATAGTAAAAAAACTGGATATGTGGGAGAGCGTGGCATTCTTCAAAATGCGTATTGGTTATTTGAAGTGAATAATCATGGTGAATCGGTTCGCGAAGAGAAAAAGGACTATGTTTTATTCGCTTTTATTTCCCCACGAGATTTGAATGAATATGAGCAGCAAAGGTTATCAGATTATCAAGATAATGATGATTATGTAAAAGGAATAAAAGAAGGCTGGAGTATTTTATTTATCGGACATGAACAAAAATACTATATTAAGTCTGGGAGGGCAACACGTGATGAATTGTATGCTCTTATACCTGACAGTATTCGTAAGAATAAATTGGACAATGTCACATATTATGATACTTCAGATAAAATGGTGTTCTGATTAAATATTGTTTCATTGATTTTTGTTGTTTGACTTGGCACGAGAATATCAAGGCAACACCTTATAATACAAGTTTGATATAAAGGATTTGGAGTACCTTTTTTAACTTCGCAGTTTGTTTATGAAGTAACGTAAAAAATAGAAAAGACAATTATGATAAAATAGGAGGTTGTATATGACAAAAATTGAACTAATAGAAAATTGGCTTTCTGTTTTTGCTAAAAATGTTGACGATAATATAGTGAGAAAACATGTAACTTCACATGGTAATTTTTTGTGGCATATATTTACATGGGGAAACGTCTCTTGCTATGAAGGTGAGGAAGCGAGAGCTAAATTTAATTCATTACAAGAAATGAATGGGATTAAATTTTATGGTGGGTACTCAAAACAAATAGAAGGTCTGTCAATGGTAAAAAAAATAACGGCAGAAGAAATTGATGAAGATATAGGTGATGATGTTTATATAGTGGATATGAATTTTACTTGGACTTATGTTCGTACTCACGAGTCATATTGTGGACCTTACTTTTGTATTATGTAATTACGCTTTACGAACAAATGGGTTTGCTGTATCTATAATAATATAGTTGGCTAAGAAAATTTAAAATACATTCTCAAATAGAAAGCTTAATGATAGCCGGTTTGAGATATTCTTTTTAATAGATTTAGTTCAGCCATTACAGCTACTTTTTTCAAATGAAGAAGTTCCCTATTGATATTCAAATTTAATATACATATTTAAAGGAATATTCGCTTATCAGGATTATTAATATTCTGAATTACATAAACATTATTGGAATCGTGTTTGTTAGCATTTGTCCCCTACAACGAATTTCTCATTATGTTTATGAAGTAAACATAATACGAAATGAACTAAGGACTTATTATATAAAACGGAAAGAGGAAAAAGCAAATGAAAATTCAAGATGTTCTTTTTTGTACAATTGATTGGGATAAAGTAATACCTACAACACACCCGGGTGTAACAGGAGAAGCCTATTGGCGTACTTTTGAAATGGGCAATATAAGGGTACGTATGGTTGAATACACGCCAGGTTATTTAGCAGATCATTGGTGTAAACGAGGACATGTACTTCTCGTTCTTGAAGGCGAATTAGTAACTGAACTTGAAGATGGGAGAAAATTTGTTTTAACACCTTATACCAGCTATCAGGTAGCGGAAGATGTTAATCCACATCGCTCATATACAGAAAAGGGTGCTAAATTGTTTATTGTAGATTGATTTTGATTACACATTATGTTTAAGATGGACAACTAATCATATAGATAATTAAAACTGCATACAACTTTAATTTCTCACTTGACTTTGACGTCGAGTCCACCTGTATACATAAATTTGAAAGGGGAGATAGTCATAGAATACCTATTAAGGAGAAAGATCATGAATAATTTTAAAATTGGTTTAATAATACCATTTGGTGGATACCATTGGCGTATTCTCGACATAAAAGACAACGCTGCATTGATTATAACCGAGTATATTATAGAACAACGTCCCTATCATGACGTTTACACAGATATAACATGGGCTGATTGTTCATTACGAAAATATCTCAATAGTGACTTTTATAAGAAATTCACTACATCTGATCAATCAAAAATCATTCCTGTAACAAATAAAAACCTTGACAATCAGTGGTATCAAACAAAAGGTGGTGTAGATACACAAGACTACATATTCTTATTAAGCCTAGAGGAAGTAGTTTGCCAATATTTTGGCGATAGTAGTTTAAAACTATATCATCCAGGAAAAAAACAAAGATATTGGTTTGAAAGAAAAGATGAAAACAATAGTAAGCGAATAGCTAAATTGGAAAGTGAAGATTGGAGTAATTGGTGGTGGCTTCGTTCACCAGGTAGAGTTAATGTGAAAGCGGTATATATCCATGGAGATGGTAATATAGGTATTCAAGGTAATAACATCTTAAAAGGTAACATCAGCGACGGCAGATGTGTAGGTGGTGTGCGCCCCGCTTTGTGGATGAAGCTGTAACATTATTATAAAGGAGAATTAAAATGAGCAAGTATGAAAAGGCAATGAAACTTATGGAGGAGCGCTGTGGAAATGATAAAGAAGAGTTAATTGCTCTTGCAACCATATCGCTATCCTCAAATACGAATAATAAACCCCGCCCTGCTGTTCGCATGGTATGTGCATACTATGAAAATGGCGTTTTCTATGTTTCAACAGATGCACAGAAAAATAAGATGTTGCAAGTTAATAAGAATAACGAGGTTTCTGTTGCAGGATTGGATTGGTACGCTTGCCACGGTATAGCTGAAAATCTTGGTTGGGTCAAGGATGAGAAGAATGCGCCAATCAGAGCAAAGTTCAAACAAATCTTCAACTGGTTCGATGAAGTTGGCGATGAAGATAATCCAGACTCAATAGTTCTAAGTATCACACTAACGGATGGTATTATTACTGACAACGAAAGAAAATATGGTGAATGGCAGTATGAGATTGATTTTATCAATAAAACAGCCAAATAAATGTTGAGTTTGTGAATTGCCCATTATGTTTACTATATACCAGTAAAGCAGAAATACAACATAATATTATTTAGATAATGGACAGGCAACAAACAGAATTATTAGGAGGCATCAAAGGCTAATGATCGAAACAGAGAGATTGCTGCTTAGAAATATGTGTGAGGATGACTACGATGCATTATACGCCGTACTTGCCGATTCTGATATCATGCAGCATTACCCATACACATTTGATGAAACGCGGGTAAGAAACTGGATAAACATAAATATTGAACGTTACAGCATTTTCGGGTTTGGTCTTTGGGCGGTAGTTATGAAGAGCAACGGAAAGATGATAGGAGACTGTGGTCTTACAATGCAGAATATCAACGGGCAGATCAAACCGGAAATAGGATATCATATTCGCAAGGACTGCCAGAGAAAAGGTTATGCAAAAGAAGCGGCAACTGCTGTGAGAAATTGGGCATTTGAAAATACTCCGATCCAAATGATATGCTCCTATATGAAATCTGCAAATGTTGGTTCCTATTCTACCGCACGATCCATTGGGATGTGCAAGATAGATGAATTTACCGATGCGGAAAAAGAGAGCACGGCTGTATATTCTATAAGTAGAGATGAGTGGGAACGGCTAAAACGTTAATCACAACTTGACAGGGAGTTATGAGGATAATCTTTATGTTTTAGTTTCCCATTATGTTTATGACGTAATTGATTTGGTAACTGACCCATTGTAAAAAATGAAACTAATAATTCATATACTTTTACAGTATCCGCATAGTGAAATATAATTCTGTATAATACCTTAATATATAAATTATCTGATGTAGAAAAGAGAGGTAGTCAATTATGAGCGATACAAGAAAACGCAAAGAAGAAAAACCGGTACTGGCTATATGTTATGATTTTGACAAAACCTTATCACCTGATGATATGCAGGCACAAGGATATATTCAAGAGGTTTATGATGGTGATGTACCTACGTTCTGGAAGGAATCTAATGAAGTCGCTGAAGAAAACGAAATGGATAGCAATTTAGCTTATATGTACAAAATGGTACAAGAAGCTCAAGGACGTATTGTATTTAACAAAAAAACATTAGAGGATTATGGCTCAAAGGTTAGCCTTTTTCCTGGCGTTGAGGAATGGTTTGAAAGAATCAAGAAGTATGGAACAGAGCATGGTGTAATCATAGAGCACTATATTATTTCTTCGGGACTTAAGGAAATGATAGAAGGAACGTCGGTTGCAAAGGCGGGAGTATTCGAGAAAATATACGCAAGCTCGTTTTTATATAACGAAAGAGGCGTTGCAATATGGCCTGCTCAAGCTATAAATTATACTAATAAGACACAATTCTTATTTCGGATTGAAAAGGGTGTATTAGACGTTAATGATTCTGGCGTTAATGATTTTTTTGCACCTGAGGATATCGTGTCCCGTTTAGAAATATGATTTACATAGGAGATAGCGATACTGACGTTCCATGCATGAAGCTGGTAAACTCTTACGGCGGTCATGCAATAGGTGTTTATAATAATAGTACATTTGATAAAACAAAAGTATATAAAATGATGCATGACAACAGAATAAAGTTTTTTGCTCCGACAGATTATTCGGAGGGCACTGAACTTGATAAGCTTGTAAAAGCAATTATTGACAGAACTGGATCAAATGAAATCCTTGAAAATATTCACTTTACTTGCAAAAAGGAACGAGAACAGAATGATATTAAAATACAAAACAATGACGTTAAGCGCAGAAAGCTAGACTTGATTTTGTCACTAAACGGAAGTGGAAGCTTTTTTACAACTCATACAACAATAAAGGAATTAAGTAATTTTGATATGTGGGAAGAAGATGAAATTGAAATGCTCCTAGATATAGCAATAAATAATAGTCAGGTTCGTTACGTGCTGAACGATATAGACATTAAATTGTTTTATCGGTCGATAATCAAGAACATGTCAAAACCAACAGCTAAGTCAAAGGAAGTCGAGAAATGCTTTGAAAAACAGACAATTAATAAAAATCATTAAAAATTAAAATCAAAATTTATGATTTCTTCATTGATAGTATTAATCTATATGAAAAAGAATTGCTTATTACACAAGAAAAATTATAAAATGCCATTTTGACCATTCTTTTTGTTTTATTTTGGTGCTACTCGCACTGTGCTCGATTGAAAAATAGGTATTTGCTATCATATTTTATATGAATTTCCCATTATGTTTATGATAGTATACTAAAGATTATTTATAAATTACGTGATTTAGTATGCAATTTTATTTGTCAAATCAATAATCAGTAATTCTCTTAATCTACTTTGCTCATTCATGATTACGCAATTAGCCCCCCTTGATATAGTATATTTGTAACGATAAAATATTATCAATATATTATACAAAAAAAGAAAAAGACTGGCGTAAAGGAACAAGGTCTTCAAAACTGCGTGCTGAGGGTTCGATCCCTTCTGCCCCTGCCACACCAAGTCCGTAAATACGTTGTTTACGGATTTTTTATTTTCTATTTTCTGCTTGACAACTAAAGTTGTATACTACGGAAAATAAAAATAATCAACTGAATTATCAGCTGATTATTTTTTTGCCTTAATTGGCAGAATGTTTTGAATTACACTTGTAATAGCCAAAAGATTCTTTAGTTATTGTCGGCTTTCGATTTAATTAAGTAGTTCATGTTTTGATATTGAAAAAGGGTGAATAATATTTCCACTAATCTAACAAATTACTTTATATACCCAGCAAGGCTCTAACTTATAATCAGATTGATCTTGCATAGATATCATTTTCTCTGCTTGTTCAATATTATCAAAAAGACCATTACTGTTTAGAGATTCTCGCAAATTATTAATATCATACTCAATCATAGATTCAGCCAAATCGATTGTTATATCAATTCCTAGAAATATAACATCGTAGCCATATGCTTTGGACAAAGGTGATGAATCAAATGCTATTATTTCACATGGAACATCGTGTTGAATAAAGGTATGATAACATTCAATGAGCTTTGTAAATGCTTCAAAACAATCTGGCATCAATAAGCTGGAAATAAATTTATCATACTCATCTATTAATAAGTTAAAGTACTTTTTTGCCTTTTTAGAAGTAAAATTATATGTTGTTACAGATCTTTCAATCCCTCTATAAGTTGATCCTATTGGAGCAATATCATATTTCATAGTATTTACCTCACTTAATAATTCTTGATAAAAAGTCCCATACTTTCTTAGTAATCTGAATATGTAGGTTGCTTAACTTTCCATTCGTACCACTTATATGTAGATGCCATGTATAACCTCCATGGGGACTATCCAAGTACACTTTATATCCAAGATTTCGTGCACTGTTATATAATTTTGTAGCCCAACTATCTGGAATAGTAACAGAAGTATTATTAAATAATCTTAAAATTTGAATAAATTTTGATGGATTTGTTGTCAGAGTAAAAGGATTTATATTCAGAAATTTCATTATAGCAGCAAATTTGGCTGGTCCCAATTTGACACTCATTTTGAATACCACTGCAGGGTTCTTTGATAAGAAGCTCGCTACATATTTAGTTATTAACGTTCCTGCAAACCAGCCTATTACTGCTCCTCCTACAACAACTCCAGCTCGGATAGCCCAATATTTCCAACCTTTTTTGTACCCAAGTTTTTTTGCTATATAGTCGCCAAAAAGCCAACCTACGAGACCACCAATTATTGCACATACTGCATTAATCCCTATATACCCAGTCGGATCCACATTATTTATCGGATCATTCCCACAATACGCAAACAGATTGTGCCCGACAGCCTGACCCTTTGTGAGTTCAAGTACGCTTGATTCGTCCGCATTTATAAATCTGCAAGCATTGCTGTCATAATATCTTGACTGTAAGTAGTAATAACCACTTTCATTATCAAAATAATAACTACGATAACGCATTGGGTTAATATTACCGATTGTGTCAGCCATTGAACCTGTGATTGAGGTTATTTTGCCCCATGCATCATAGGTATAATCTACCACACTTTGACCATTCATGTCAAGGATAGATACAACATCACCCTGAAGATTTTTTAGGTAGATATACTCAGTGCCGTTTATCTGAACTCCAACAAGTTCATTGTTGCTGTCATATCTGAAATAGAGGAAGTTTGTTCCGTCATTCTGTGAAGTAATTCTGCCATCAATTGTGGTGTAATTGGTTGTAACACCATTTACAGTTTTGCTTGTTCTTATACCGTTATCGTCATACTTATAGTCAATAGTCGAACCATCTTTTGTCATTCTCTTGAGCTGTCTGCCAGACTCCCATACGAATGTCCAACCATCATAAGAAAGTGGATTGCCAATTTCATCATAAGTAATTGCCTGGCCGTTATATGATGTCATTTTGTCTGTCCAGTTGCTGTCGGAATAGCCATAGTTTGTTGTTGAGAGAGGATTTGTTGGCTCAGATGAAGAGTCTGTTAAAGCATATTCAGATTTAGAAAGGATATTTCCATATACATCATAGGTGTAGGTATATGTTTTGTTTTGTTCACCGTCATCTACACGAATAAGCTGATTTAAGCTATCGTATTTGTAGGATGTTATTGTGCCATTTTTTGATACAGAGCTGATATTTCCCTTATCGTCATATGTATATGAAAAAGTTGTCGTGTTATTTCCATATGTATTACTAATACTTGCAATTTGATCAGTATTAGTTGTACCATAAGTGAAAGCAGATGATAGAATACTATTTTCAATGCCATTTGACTTTGAATATATATTCGTTGTTGTAATTTCATTATCAGCATTTTTTATATATGCCTTGTTAAGGCTCAAATCATCATTAATAATAAATTTATCAAGATTATCAAGCCATTGTGTTGTAAAAGTTGTGCCATTTGTGGTTTCGACAAATTGCTTAATTTCATCAACAGTTGTTGTACTGTAAATATGAATCGGTGTGAACGATCCATCAGTATTAATTGTAGAAACAGTTACAGTATCACCTGAATAATCAGTTTTCAAATTATTAATATGATCGGTTTTTTGTGTCATTGTGTTGTTTTCATCATAAGTATACTCAAAAGCAAAATCTGTTGCCCCGTCTAATTTAATTCCAATCACATTACCATTTTCATACAAATATTCAACAACATGTCCGTTTCCGTAGGTAGTTTTAGTTAAATTTTGTTTAAGATCATTTGAATAGTCATAAGAAACAAGATTTTGCGTACCTACTTTAACATTTGTCGTATTGCCCTTGTTGTCATAATTAATTTCATATACATGGAATTTCTGAGAAATCATATTTCCAAAGCTGTCATATGTGTATGTAGTTGTTCTGTCATACTTATCAGTTATTGTTTTAAGGTTGCCAACATCATCATATAAATATCTAGTACCTACATTTGTATTTATGTAATCATAATTATTTGGTGATGCATTTAATCCATCATCAGCTGGATTATAGTAATCTGAATCAACTTGTTGAATAAGATTTTCATTATTATATACATATCTTGTTGTTTTCCCATCAAGGGTTTCTCGTATTTTATTTCCGCAGAGATCATATACAAATGAATTAGTTTTTCCATCTTTTGTAGTTTGACTTATTAATTGTCCCAGAATATCATATTGGAATAATTCTGTTTGTGTAGTTGTAACTCCTTCATTTGTTTCGCTATATGTTATAGAGGTAATATTTTTAAAACTATCATAAGAATAACTTTCGGATTTATTTGTATCTTCATATTGAATTGAATTTATAGTACCATCAGTGTTATACGTGTATATAGTCTTATTAAATACTTCAGAATCAAGAGTAGCTATCTGTTCAGTTGAAGGTATCGCATCTTCTTTAAGTGTAGCTGTTAAAGTTTGATTACCTTTAATATCGTACTGATAGAATGTTAAGTCAAACACTTCATAACTTAGATTTATAATCTCGTCTTCTGTTGGAGTTGTATCTTGTTTTTGGACTGCTTTTGTTATAATTCTGCCCTTGGCATCATTTCGATAATAGATATGAGAACCATCGGAACTTAATTCTTCAATTAGGAAATTATTTGAATCATAAATATAATTATTAGTTCCATCACCTACATATTCATTATTCTCAAATTTATATTTATTAACTTGATATACGTTTCCTCTTTCATCATAAGTGTATTCACTTTTATTATTTTGTTCATCAGTTTCTGTTGCAATTCTCATAGAATTAAAGTATGTTACTTTTTGAGTCTGACCATTGCTATCTGATTGCATGATTTCTCTATTCTTATCATCATACGAGTAATTAATATATGAGCCGTTCTTGTATAATATTTTTTGTAGCCTTCCGTCTGTTCCATATTGAATAGTTTCGTCATCACTTTTTGAAATCTTGTTATTTGTGTATTCATAATTAGTAACATTGCTCATTGGGTCAGTTACACTAGCTAAATTGTTATTAATCCAGCTGTAGTAAACGTTATTATTAGCTGGATTTGTAATCTGTGAAGGTTTGCCATCAGAAAATAGGATAGATAAGCTTCTTGAAGTGTTATCAGAAATTATTATTTTAGAAAGGGTGGTGTTACTGCTATCAGTGAATATTCTTTGGAAAGATAATGTATTGTTATTTAAATCAGCTATTTTATCTATCTTTCCAGTGCTATCAAAATAGTATCTAATATCATCTTTTGTTAAAACATATGAAGATGTTTTTGTTAGCTCTAATATATCATTAGTCATGTAATTAGTATAGATACCAGAATATTCATTCTCAAAATACTCTGTCTCCCCATTTTGAAAAATTACCTTAAATACATTTTGTGAGATACTTGAAGTAATAGAACCATCATTGTTAAGTTGATCTACTTTGTTATTTAGTAATTGAATATCATATGAAAAGTTCCATAGATTATCATTTGAGTTGTATGATCTGCTTATACTAAAGTCGCCTATTGAGGTATCAAAAGATAAATCTGTGACAGTTTC
>JAEWZG010000038.1 GCA_023395435.1 Bacillota bacterium | reverse complement strand
TAATACATTATTATTTGCATAGATTTTAAACAAATTTTCTGACATAGTACTAAACCTTTTCAAATCTCTCAATGTTTGTCACGAAAATCGTCGCACCACCTATAGAAACCTCAACAGGGAATGATGTATATGTTCCTACTCCATAAGAAGTAGCCGACGGAACAAACTGCTTTCTCTTGCGGCTGTGCTTTCTTATAACTTCAATAAGTTCATCAACCTTGTCATCTTCAACACATATAAGAAATGTGGTGTTTCCTGCCATAAGAAATCCGCCTGTTGATGCAAGTTTTGTTGCCTGAAAACCATTTTTTGTGAAAGCCGATGCGACTGCATGGCTATCATCATTATTAATGATTGCGTGGACAAGCTTCATAAAACAACCTCCCGACAAAAGAGTAACATGTTGTTATTATATACCTATGAAATTAATTTTACCACATTTACCGTCAAAATGCTATACCTTTTAAAAATTTTTATGGCATCTGCATTAATGACTTCACCGCTCACAACAACAGGAATTCCCGGTGGGCAGGCGACCACAACCTTTGAGCATATTCTACCCAAAGCGTTATCTACTGAAATCTCCTCACTATTGCTTAGTCCAGCTTTTCTGATTGACATTGCTTTATGTGGTGGAGTCAAGATAAACTTTGGCGCTTCGAGTCTTATTCTTGGCTGTTTAATGCTGGTCAACGCTTTTGTGAGCTCTTCAATTTCCTTTGAAGTATTGAATGTTGAAAACATAAAAACAACATGCGTTTCATCAGCGTATTCACATTCAATTCTGTTCTCTCGTAATATATCTGCAATTTCATAGCCATATAGGCCAGTATTTATTGTACAAAATGAAGCCTTCAATGGCTCATCAGAGCAGTTTATATAATTATATTTTTCAACCTGTTTTTTTAGAATATCGATATGTGGAATTATTTTATTAAGGTCAGTTTTAATATTCTCATAAAGATATCTGTTGCATAAATCAAGTGAAGCAAGTACCAGATATGATGGGCTTGTTGAAGCAAAAAAGCTCATTGCTGTTTTTGCATTCTCCGAAAAGCTTTTATCTGCACTTTTTGAAATATGAAGGTATCCTCCCCCCGTCAGCACAGGCAGAGTTTTATGTGCTGAATCACAACACATATCTGCTCCAAAATATATAGGGTGAATATTATCTTCTAGAAAATTAAGATATGCCCCGTGGGCATTATCAACAAGCAAAGGAACATTATATTTCCTACATATTTCAGAAATCGGCTTTAGGTATGCCATTCTTCCAAGATAGTCAGGAGTTGTTATATAAACTGCTGATGGCTTTCGTTCGCAGCTTTTTATTGCATTTTCAATATCATCAGGTGTAAATATTCCGGAAGTTATGCTCCCGTCAATATATTCAGGGAAGACCCATTTTACATCAATGTCAAGCAGTACACAAGCATTAATAAAGGCTTTGTGAGCATTCCTTACTGCTATTACAATAGGATTGTCAACATTAGATGTTGCAAGAGTCAACATTGTCTGTATAGCAAGAGTAGAACCTTGCGTTGAATATAAAGTACGTTTTGTACCAAAAAGTGATGAGGCATTCTTCTCACTTTCCATAAGTATACCGTCAGCTTCAAAAAGGCTGTCAGCACCTTTGATTTCTGTTATATCAAACTGCTCACACAGATTGCCTTTCCCCTTATGACCAGGCATATGGAAGCGCGAAAAGTCATCATTATTATATTTTTGAAGAAAATCATAAACAGGAGTATTCATATTGTCCTCACTTTATTGAAAATAGTATCTGAGATACCTTAACAGATTATTCCTTGCACATTTTAATGTTCGGGAAACTGTCGAAACATTAATACCAAGCATTTCGGATATTGTGGGCATGTCAATATCCTCAAAATAGTATAGCACAAGAATCTGTTTTTGTCTTGCTGTAAGTTGCTCTTCAATTATTTTTTTCATTGCTTTTTTTGCAAGATTCCTAACTTCCGAGTTACTTTCAGTCGATTGGTTGTTGTTAAAAATCCTATAGATTTCCTTATCTTCATTAAGGCGTGTAAAACTTATTCTCCTCGGCATTAACAATCACCACTTGCTTTTTCAGTTTCAGTATTTCTACGTATCATTTCTGAAACTACCCCAAGCATCTCATATCTCTCATCCTGAAGTATATCTCTTCTTATGCGAAGTGATTTTAATTTGTCAGCATCTGTCTCCTCCTTCATCTGCTGAATCAGTTCTGTCATACGGTTTCTTACCATTGCAGCGGCTGCAAGATAGCTTTTAATTAATTCTGTCATTTTTATTTCTCCCAATTGTTTCTTAAATTAGAACATTTGTTCGAAATCCCTTGTACTATTATGATATTCCAAAAATAAAATTAGTCAATAGTATCTTAGGGTATTTATTGTTCAAACATTAATTGAGAATAATTTAGTGGACAGTTAGCATTATTACATTCTTTAATTATTGTATATTTGCCAAAATAATGCTATAATCTCTATATAATTAATAAGGAGTGTTATCGTGACACAGGAAAAAATAAATCGTATAAATGAACTTGCAAAAAAATCAAGAGAAACCAAGCTTACTAACGAGGAACTCGCAGAGCAGCAGGAACTTCGGACTGAATATAGACAGTCTTTTATCATTAACCTTACAGGTCAGCTTGAAAACATGACTATTGTTAAGCCTGACGGAACAAAAACAGACGTTAAAAATTTGAAGAAATAATAAACTTATAGGAGATGACGGCATGAGCAAAAAAGCATATGTTAAGCCAAAGCTATTGGTTTTAAGGGATATTTTTCTTGAAAAGACTGACGAAAATCATGCTCTTACTATTCCTGAACTTATGAAAGAGCTATCTATGTATGGAATAAGTGTTGAGCGAAAGACTTTGTATGATGACATAAATATTCTCACAACCTATGGGCTTGATATTGTTGTTTCTAAAAAATCTCATGCAAACACTTATTATGTTGCAAGTAGAACCTTTCAGGATGAAGAATTACAGGTACTTGCAAATGCTGTTGCATCTTCAAAATTTCTTACTAATAAAAAATCGAATGAACTAATAAAAAAGCTTGAAAAGCTAACAAGTTTTTATAACGCAAAAGAGCTCAAGAGAACTATTTATATTGAAGGAAGAGTGAAAAACTTCAACGAACAAATTTATTACAACATTAACTCACTCCACGATGCTATTAACAGGAAGAAGAAAATTACTTTCAAATATTTCTCATATGACCTCAACAAGAAAAAAGTATACAGACATAATGGTGAAGTTTATGCGGTGAGCCCTTATTACATAGTGTGGGAAAATGATTATTACTACCTAATCTGTTATTGCGATAAGCATGAGAACATCAGCCGATATAGAATTGACAGAATGGCCAATGTCAAAGTTTCAGATGAAAGCTATAAGGTGCCAAATGACAATGAGCTTGAAATGGCAAAAACTCTCCGTTCCACATTCAGTATGTATGGTGGGGATAAAAAAATCGTTACTATTGAATTTGATAATAAACTTATTGATGTAATAATTGATCGCTACGGCAGTGATGTAAGAATTACAAATAAGTCTGACACTACATTCACTGTAAGCGTTGAAGTTCAAATAAGTCCACCATTCTGGGGATGGCTGTTCCAGTTTGGAACAAAGGCAAAAATTATTGCTCCGCAAAGCATTGTTGAGCAAGCTAAAAAAGAAGCTCAGACATTAGCTGAAATTTACAGCACATAAATAAAAGATAAATTGCATAACCGTCTTGCAATTTCTCTTTTTGTTTGTTATAATGTTTAAGCGCGTTAGTGGAGAAGTCGCCTAGTCCGGTTTATGGCGCACGACTGGAACTCGTGTATGGGTTAATAGCTCATCGAGGGTTCGAATCCCT
>JAEWZG010000022.1 GCA_023395435.1 Bacillota bacterium | reverse complement strand
CAGCTTATTAGTGAGATAGTCTTGCTCTTCCTTTAGCACGTCTGCGAGCTAGAACTTTTCTTCCGTTCTTAGTTGACATTCTCTTCATAAAACCATGTTCTTTTTTTCTGTGAAGCTTTTTTGGCTGATATGTTCTTTTCATTATTACGCTCCCCCCTTCAGAAACGAGATTGTGTGATTCTGAATATATAAAACACAAATCTGTTGAAATTTTAAATTCTTATAATGGTTTCAAATTATAGAACCCCTTGCAATTTAACATTATATATCATATACGCTATTTCTGTCAATACTATTTTACTAAAAAATTTGTAATCATATTATTTTAAATATAAATAACAAATACAGTTAGGCTTTTAATGTACAATTACATTGAAATCAAAAAAATATACTTAAAAAATCTATACTATATAAAATATATAAGATCCTTGCAATATTGCTTGTTTTTTTTTGCAGTTTATGTTATAATTTTGTTATTAGTTTTATGTCAAAATATATTTTTTTATCAATTTGTTTTTACATTAAACATCTTATTTTTTGCAAAACTGGAGGTTTTTTTTGAATGGAATCATTTTCTGAAATATTTGAAAATGTAAAAAAATATTGTCTGCAGGATCCTAATGTAAGTGAAATTGGCTACAACAAATGGATCAAAATTCTCGAACCTGTAAAGCTTGAGGATGGAACTGCTTATCTTACTACCGAAAACGAATTTACAAAAAATACTGCTTTGTCTGTATATATGAACGTTCTTAAAAGAGGTTTTCTTGAAAACCTCGGTTTTGAAGTTAATATTGACATTTCAACTCGTCAGCAACAAATTGATACTGCTGAGGATGAAGAACTTAAAAAAATAAATGAACTTAAAAGAAGCTATTCAAGAGCAAATTATGATTTGACCTTCGACAACTTCATTAAGGGTAAATCAAATGAACTTGCATATGCTTTCTGTACAGCTGTTGCCGGTAAGAATGAAAATTCAAACAGTTCATATACAAAAGACGTATTCAATCCTCTTTTCATTTATGGTGATTCAGGACTTGGCAAAACCCATCTTTTAAAAGCTATTGCTTATGAAATTGCAAACAACAAGCCTGATATGAACGTTATCTACACAACCGGTGAAAATTTCACAAACGAACTTATAAAATCAATAGCTGAGAAAGACACAACACGCTTCCATGATAAATACAGAAATGCTGATTTTCTTCTTGTAGATGATGTCCAGTTTATCGCTGGAAAGGAATCCACACAGGAGGAATTCTTCCATACCTTCAACGAGCTTTATAATTTAGGAAAACAAATTGTTATTACTTCTGATATTCCGCCAAGTAAGATGAAAAAGCTCGAGGACAGAATGAAAAGCCGTTTTGTTCTCGGTGTTCAGGTTGATGTTCAGCCACCTGATTTTGAAACCCGTATGGCTATTGTAAAAAGAAAAGCCGAGCTTCTCGACCTCCAGCTTCCTGATACTGTTGCAAGAATTATCGCTGAAAAGATAAAAACAAATATCCGTCAGCTTGAAGGTGCTGTTAATAAAATAAAAGGTCTCACAATGTTCTCAAATGAAGTTCCTTCAATTTCAATGGCACAGAGAGTCATAAAAGAAAACTTAATTGATAACCAACCAGCTGAAATTACTATAGAGAAAATTCTCACTGAAGTCGGTAATACATTCAATGTTTCTTCAGATGATATCCGTTCACAAAACCGAAATGCACAAATTTCACTTGCAAGAAAAATTGCTATATATATTATTCGAGAAGTTAAAGGAATTTCTTATACCGCAATTGGGGACGAGCTAAGGCGTGATCATTCAACAATGACAATATCTTACCGTGATGTAAAAAAAAGCTTAGCTAAAAATTCCGACCTTAAAGAAACCGTTGATGACATAATAAAAAACCTTAAAGAAAAATAAATAACATATTTTTCAACAATACAATGTTTTTGCAAAGCCTTTTGTTAGAAGAATTTTATTAAGGCGTCTCAACATTTCTCACATTTGTTTTATTTAGAAAATAACACTGAAATGTTGAAACACATGCCTTTTTATTTTTTTTAACAAAACAGATAACATTTTTATAACATTCAACGCACAATAACCAACACATTAAACACCAAAATTTTGCTCAACATTTTCACCACAGTCTCTCAACACAAACGCATCACTGTCAAACTTATAATTTAAGAAGGCTTGACCGACTTTATAACACATTCAACATTACTACTACTAATACTAAAATAATATATATATTCTTTTATTAAAATAACACCCAAAACCCACAATTATCTTTTTTCCGCACAATTTTTATGTTAAAAATATTAGGAGGTATAAAATGAAACTATTTTGCAATAAACTCAGCTTATGTGAAGCTATAAATAATGTTTCAAAAGCTGTTGCAGTAAAATCTACTATACCGGCACTTGAAGGAATAAAAATTATACTTTCAGATTCAATGCTTAATCTTACCGGTTATGACCTTGAAATAGGAATTAAAACAAAAATATCAGTACGTTCTCAGGATTCTGGTGAATTAATTGTTAATGCAAGACTTTTTAATGAAATTATAAAAAGAATGCCTACTGAAGAAATTATGATTGAGATTGCTGAAAATCTTGCTATAACAATAACAGGTGGAGCAACACAATATACAATTAGCGCAACTGAAGCAACTGAATACCCTGATATTCCTGAATTTAATGAATGTGATACTTTTAAGATTTCACAATCACTATTAAAAAATATGATAAATCAAACAATTTTTGCTGTTGCAAACAACGATACAAAGCCAATACTTACAGGTGAACTTTTTGATATTGAGGATGGGACTTTTAATCTTGTTGCAATAGATGGTTATAGATTAGCTATAAGGACAGAAAAAATAAATTGCGAAAAGAATTTTAAGTTTGTTGTCCCTGCAAAAGCACTCAATGAAGTTTCAAAGCTTTTAAAAGATGCTGATGAACTACAGTGTGAAATTCATACATGTAAGAAGCATATTATATTTGATATTTCAGGTTATCAGGTAATTTCAAGATTGCTTGAAGGTGAATTTCATAATTATAAAGGATCTATCCCACAAAACAGCAATACTGAAGTAATTGTAAAAACAAAAGACCTAATCAGCTGTCTTGAAAGAGCATCACTTCTTATTAATGAAAGAATAAAAAGCCCAGTAAGATGCATTTTTGATAATGGTATGGTAAAAATGAACTGTTCTACTTCAATTGGAAAAATCAATGATGAAATTTCTGTTGACATAACAGGTCCAAAGATTGAAATAGGCTTTAATAACAAGTATTTTCTTGACCCTCTCAAAGCTATTGAAGATGATAAGATAAAGCTTTTGATGAACGGAAGTAATCTCCCAATGAAAATTACTCCTCTTAATGGAGTTGATTATACATTTCTTGTATTACCAGTGAGGTTAAAAAATGAGTAAACAAGTCCTTGAAATAAAAATCACGACAGAATTTATAAAGCTTGATCAGCTTTTAAAATTTTCTGGTGTTGCTGAAACTGGCGGAATGGCAAAGGACATAGTTCTTAATGAAGAAGTTTCTGTCAATGGTGAGCTTTGTACAATGAGAGGAAAAAAAATCAGAAAGGGCGATAAAGTTACCCTTGATGATATAGAAATCAATATTATTTAATATGAGGTATCATTTTGAAAATAACAAAACTTGATATCAACGGTTTTAAAAATCTTAAAAATGTTAATATAACTCTTGATCCACAGCTGAATATTTTCAGTGGTGAGAATGCACAGGGCAAAACAAATATTATAGAAGCTATATGGATTATGTCCGGCTGCAAAAGCTTTCGAGGCACAAAAGAAAAAGATATTATTGATATAAATGGTGATATTGCTGACATCAGTCTTTCTTTCAAAAACAATCTTCGTGAACAGATAATTTCATATTCAATTCAGAAGAATTATCTAAAGGACAAGCAAATTACTTTAAATGGAGTTAAACTTAAATATCTTTCAAAGCTTTTCGGAAATTTAAAATGCGTAATTTTTACACCGGAGGATTTAGAGCTTTCAAAAGGTTCACCTGATAAAAGACGTTCATATATTGATTTATGTATTTCACAGATTAAGCCTGGTTATTTTTCCGTCATTAATAAATACGAAGCTTTGCTTATGCAGAGAAATAATCTTCTGAAAAAAATCAATATGGGTATTTCACAAGCTGATGAACTTGAAGTCTGGGATGAACAGCTTGCAAGAATGGGTTCATATATAACCCTTTTAAGATACAACTATATAAAAAAACTTAATGTTTTTTCAAGAAAACTTTATGATGAAATTTCAATGAATAAGGAAATTCTTGAACTATCATATAATTCTACTGTTTTTAAACAAATTGAAGGCAGAACAGATTATAAAGGAGAAATGGCTGAAGAATATCTTTCGTTAATGAGGAAAAATCTTAAGGATGATTTGAAATTTGGCTTCTCTCAGGTTGGAATCCATAGAGATGACCTTATAACAAAGCTCAATAACCTTTCCTCTCGTGATTTTGGTTCACAAGGGCAGCAACGTTCCATTGCTCTTATTTTAAAACTTGCACAGGCATATATTCTTCTTGAAGAAACTGATGATGCTCCTGTAATTTTACTTGATGATGTATTAAGTGAGCTTGATGAAAATAGACAGAAATTCATTTTATCTTCAATTAAAGAAATGCAGGTTATTATAACTTCCTGTAACGACCTTAATAAAAATATAAAAATAAATCACAAAGGAAAAAATTTTATTGTTTCAGGTGGAAGGGTACTTCAGAAAAAATAAAGGAAGTCGTTAAATGTATTTACATTTAGGAAATAACATCGTTATTAATACAGACAGTATTATAGGAATCTATGATATTGAGAAGACCTCTACAAGTCAGACAACAAAAGATTTCTTGAGTAATACAAAGGGCAAGAAGGTTGTTACTGTAAATTACGAAATGCCTAAGACTTTTGTTATCTGTGAAAATAATGGACAGGAAACTATTTATATTACATCAATAGCAACTTCCACTTTAAAAAGGCGATTTTTGCACAATAGTGTATATTAATAACGCTATTATACTATTTGTAAATTTATAGATTAATATATTAAGCAAGGAGGATAAATTTTGGATAATATATATGAAAATGACACTCATGTTGATAAGAATAACAATTATGACGAGAGTCAGATTCAGGTACTTGAAGGTCTTGAGGCGGTAAGAAAACGCCCAGGAATGTATATTGGTTCAACAGGACCAAGAGGATTGCATCACCTCGTCTATGAGATTGTTGATAACTCTATTGATGAAGCACTTGCAGGATTTTGTACACAGATTGATGTAGAAATTTTAACAGGCGATATTATCCGTGTTAAGGATAATGGTCGTGGTATTCCTACCGGAATTCACCCAAAGGAAGGTATTTCTGCTGCAACAGTAGTATATACAATTCTTCACGCTGGCGGTAAATTTGGTGGCGGCGGATATAAGGTTTCAGGCGGACTTCACGGCGTTGGAGCATCAGTTGTTAATGCACTTTCTGAATGGCTTGAAATCAGAGTATCAGATGGAAAAAATATATGGTTTCAGCATTTTGAACGCGGTAATTATGATGAAGTATTAAAAATAATCGGCGATACAACTGAAACAGGTACAGAAGTTCGATTTAAAGCTGACCCTGAAATTTTTGAAACAACGGTATATGAAGCAGAAGTATTGCTAAAAAGACTTCGTGAACAAGCATTCTTGAATGCTGGTATTAAAATCGTTTTTTCTGATCTGCGTGATGAAGCAGAGTCTTTTAATGAGATTCTTCATTATGAAGGCGGTATCAGGAGCTTTGTTGAACATATTCATAAAACAAGAGGACTCGAAAAGCTTCATGATGATGTAATTTATATAAATGGACAGGTCGATACTTCCACAGCAGAAATTGCATTGCAGTATAATGACAGCTATAATGAAATAATTTTGTCTTTTGCAAATAACATTCATACTGTTGATGGTGGAACACATGAGGTTGGATTTAAGAATGCACTTACAAAGGTTCTTAATGAATACGGAAGAAAATTCAACCTTCTTAAAGATAATGACAAAAATCTTCTCGGTGATGATGTCCGTGAAGGTCTTACAGTAATAATCAGCGTCAAGATGACTGACTGTGAATTTGAAGGCCAGACAAAAGGAAAACTTGGTAACCCTGAAATTAAGCCAATGGTTGAAGCAATGGTTCAGGAAAAATTCATGAATTATCTTGAGGAAAATCCAGCTGTTGCAAGAATTATTTTTGATAAAGCATGCAATGCACAGAAAGCAAGAGAAGCTGCAAAACGAGCAAGAGAATTAACAAGAAGAAAATCAGCACTTGAAAGTGCTTCTCTCCCAGGAAAGCTTGCCGACTGTTCAGAAAAAGATATGAATTTTACTGAAATTTACATTGTAGAGGGAGATTCTGCGGGTGGTTCAGCAAAAGCGGGTCGAGATAGGCGTTATCAGGCAATTCTTCCTCTTTGGGGAAAAATGCTTAACGTTGAAAAAGCAAGAATAGACAAGGTATATGGGAATGAAAAGCTAATGCCTGTTGTTACTGCTTTGGGAACAAGTATTGGTGAAGATTTTGATCTGACTCGTTTAAGATACGGTAAGATTATCATTATGGCCGATGCCGATGTCGACGGTTCTCATATCAGAACACTTCTTCTTACATTCTTCTTCAGATTTATGAGAAAGCTTGTTGATGAAGGTCATATCTATATCGCCCAGCCACCACTTTTTAAGGTTTATAGAG
>JAEWZG010000046.1 GCA_023395435.1 Bacillota bacterium | reverse complement strand
ACAAAACACGTCCTGAGGCTAAGGCTCTTATTGAAGCTTTGAAGCCTTATGCTGAAAAAGCAACTTGTGGCGTTGTAATATGCGTACCTTTCACAAACCTTGAAACAGCTGTTGAACTCACAAAGGGCACAAACATAAAGGTTGGCGCACAGAACTGTCACTTTGAAAAGAGCGGTGCTTTCACAGGCGAAATTTCAGCAGAAATGCTTACAGAAATCGGCGTAGAATATGTTGTTCTCGGTCATAGTGAAAGAAGACAGTACTTTGGTGAAACTGATGAAACAGTAAACAAAAGAACTAAAGCTGCACTTGCTGCTGGCTTAAAGCCAATCGTATGTGTTGGTGAGCTCCTTTGGGAAAGAGAATGTAATATTACAGAAGAAGTTATCGCTCGTCAGATCAAGCTTGACCTTTTCGATATTTCAGCAGAAGATTTAAAGAAAATTGTTATTGCTTACGAGCCAGTATGGGCTATCGGAACAGGTAAGACAGCTTCTGATGAACAGGCTGAAGAAGTTTGTGCTTTCATACGTGAAACACTTGCTATAATTTACGATAAGGCAACAGCAGATGCTGTTACAATTCAGTACGGTGGATCAATGAATCCAAAGAACGCTGCAGGACTTGTTGCTAAAGATAACATCGACGGTGGACTTATCGGTGGTGCTTCACTTAAGGCTGAAGATTTTGCTGTTCTTCTTGACGCTGCATCAAACGGCTAATAACATATTGTAAGGAGCATTAAAATGACTAAAAGTGAAATTGCAAAGAAAATATATGAGCTTGCTCACATAACAGGTGAATTCAAGCTTCGTTCAGGACAGATTTCAAACGAATATTTTGATAAATATCTTTTTGAAGCAAATCCAGTTGTTTTAAAGGAAATAGCAAAGGAAATGGCACCACTTGTACCAAAGGGCAGCGATGTTATTGCTGGTCTCGAAATGGGCGGTATTCCAGTCGTAACAGCTATTTCTTTTGAAAACGGGGTGCCTGCGGCTTTTGTAAGAAAAAAAGCAAAGGAATATGGTACATGCAAGCTTGCTGAAGGTGCTGACGTTAAGGGAAAGAAAGTCTGCATTATTGAAGATGTTGTAACAACAGGCGGAGCTATTATTGATGGAGTTCATGAACTTCGTGCAAGAGGAGCAATTGTTGATACTGTTATCTGCGTAATTCTTAGAAATGAAAAAGCACACGAAATTCTTGGTGAACACGAACTGAAGCTTATTCCTGCATTCACTATGGAATACATCAAAGAACAGGTAAACGCATAGACAGTTATTTAGGGGTGACATCATGGAAAAAAAGACAAAGAAAAAAAGAGTTAAACTAAGAATCGTATTATGTATAGCTTGTGTGTCAATAGTCTTTTGCATTGTTGATTCTATCAGAGCTACAAACCGCAAATCACCGATTTTTTGCCTTCCTTATTCTTTTTATAAAGACGGTGGCACGACTCATTATATTGGGTTAGGTTATTCTATCTTCAAAGACGTGAATGAAGATGAATATTGGGACAAAAATAATCAAGATGATGGGTTTGATTATCAAGTAAATTTTCTATATATTATCCCTGTAAAAGTTTATGACTGTACTAAAAATTAATTCAGCACTTATCTTGTGCGATGAATGGAGCGAATAATATGAGTAAAAAACCTTTAGCTTTTATTATACTTGACGGTTATGGCAACAATCCTGAAACTTACGGAAATGCGATAGCTGCAGCAAATACACCATACCTTGACAAGCTTTTTGCAACTTGCCCTCACACATTGGTTGGTGCAAGTGGTATGGATGTTGGACTCCCTGACGGTCAAATGGGAAACAGTGAAGTTGGTCATACAAACATCGGTGCTGGCAGAATTGTTTATCAGGAGCTTACAAGAATTACAAAGTCAATCAATGACGGTGATTTCTTCAATAATGAAACTCTTAATGCAGCAATAGAAAACTGCAAAAAGAATGATTCAGCTCTTCACGTTATGGGGCTTCTCTCAGACGGTGGAGTTCACAGCCACATAACTCACCTTTTCGGTATTCTTGAACTTGCTAAGAAATCTGGACTTACAAAGGTTTATGTACACTGCTTTATGGACGGTCGTGATGTTCCACCTTCAAGCGGTAAGGACTTTGTTGAAGCTCTTATGGCTAAAATGAATGAACTTGGAGTTGGCGAAATTGCAACAATCTCGGGCAGATACTATGCAATGGATAGAGATAATCGTTGGGATAGAGTTGAAAAAGCATATAATGCAATGGTTTTAGGCGAGGGTGATTATTTTGAAAACCCTGCTGATATTATGACAGCTTCATATACTGATAATGTTACAGATGAATTTGTTGTACCTGCTGTATGCTCAATGAATGGTAAGATTTCTGCAAACGATAGCGTTATCTTCTTTAACTTCCGTCCTGACAGAGCCAGAGAAATAACAAGAACATTTGTTGATGATGATTTTAAAGGCTTTGAAAGAAAGAATGGAAGATTCCCATTATTCTTTGTTTGCTTCACACAATATGATTCAACAATGCCTAATGTAAGAGTTGCATTCAAGCCACAGTCACTAAATAATACTTTCGGCGAGTATATCGCAGAAAAAGGACTTTCACAGCTTAGAATAGCTGAAACAGAAAAATATGCTCACGTAACATTTTTCTTCAACGGCGGTGTTGAAGCTCCATTCAAGAATGAGGATAGAGCATTAATTTCTTCACCAAAGGTAGCAACTTATGACCACCAGCCTGAAATGAGTGCTTATGAGGTTGCTGATGAAGTAGTGAACAGAATTAATTCAGATAAGTATGATGTAATTATTCTTAATTTTGCAAACTGTGATATGGTCGGACATACAGGTATATTTGATGCTGCTGTAGCAGCAGTTGAAGCAGTTGATAAGTGTGTCGCTAAGACTATTGATGCACTTTTAGCTAAAGGTGGCATAGCGCTTATTACTGCTGACCACGGAAATGCTGACCAGATGTATGAAGCTGATGGCTCACCGTTCACAGCTCATACAACGAACAAAGTACCACTTCTTTTAGTTGGTATGCATGGAAAGGGACTTAATGACGGCGGAGTTCTTGCTGATTTAGCACCAACAATGCTTGAGATTTTAGGTTTACCTCAGCCAGAAGAAATGACAGGAAAATCGCTTATTAAATAAAATAATATTATGAGGGCTGAGAAAAAAGATATAAGAGCAAACTTACTTGCTTCCTGCTTTAAAAAATCTTCATTTATCAAGTTGCTCTACCACAGCATGGATTTTAAACTATATCGTCAGGTTTTATGTCTAGTAAATCACAAAATAGTTGTGTTATGTGTTTAGTAATAAGCACAATGCCGAGCGTTTGACCATAACCAGCTAAGTAGCTCATGTACTCACCAAAAAATCAACCCAAATAGTATTTAGCACCTCTGTTATTAGATTTATTAGTAATTTATTAGCTGATATTGAAAATAATCAAATATCAGCTAAAGATATTATTAAAGACTTGCAAAATCCACCAAAGGATTTAGAGAAATGTTATGATTCTATAACAGAACTGTATACCACTCACAAAAATTTAATAGATTTGGCTATTAATCCTTCTGGTATTTTAACTTCTTTTACTCAAAATAAGTCCACAATAGTATTTGATTTTAAGAATACATATAAAAAATTTAATACTCAAATCCAGATATAAAGAATTAGTTTTTATTATGATAGTTGAAAAAACAATTAATCTACCTTGAATATGTTATGTAATAAAAGAGATACAAAAGGTTTAAAAGCATTTACTGAAGTAAGTGCTTTTATTATTGTGCAAACAACTACCGACTATGTCGGTGGGGTGGCAAAAGATTTAGCGAAAGGAAGATAATAAAAACTCCTTTTGATGTATAATAAAAAGGGGATCTTCTGGCTTATAAGCAAAGCTTGAAGCAATGAGGGAAATCAGAACTGACACCACTTGAAAACGATGTCAGTACACTGCTTAATTTTTATATATCTTTCCATATTACTTAACGTATTGTCTAATTTTTATGTTATTCCGCAACTTAAGGGTACTATTACGCCTGTATCATATATTGTCATTTTGGCTGTTGCTTTATCTTGTACATTTGCGACTGTATTTGCTTGCAGAAAAAGCCTGAAAGGTATGCCAGCACAGACAATCAGAGGTCTTGTTCCAAAGGGAGGCAAGAGAATTCTTATATATTGGATTAATGTAAATATTTATATATTATTTTTTTCCCGGTTACTTATTTTTCCGATTATGTATGGCTTTGGCTTGGTAGTTATTCCATACTATATTATGTCGTTTATTATTTTTTTAGAGAAGATAAAATCAGGAAGAAGATTAATAAAGAAAAAAGATAAACACACACAATTATTTGTTAACCAAAGTTCTATAAAAACTAAAAGAAAACGTATTATAGCAATTACTCTTGCTTCACTTATAGCTTTATCAGTGTGAGTTACATATATATTATTTCCATATATAAAAGGACGTTATCTGATAAGTACACAAAAAGATAATATTAGTAATATAGTAAGCTATATGCAATCAAATTATACTGATGGGGATAAATATTGCATATTATACTATAACAATGAAATATTTGTATTTGATCAGAATATGAAGGCATCAAAAAGTATTACTGTAGAAGATGATAACGTAATATTATCAATAAACGGGCTTCATCAGAAAATTAAAAAAGATATTAACCCATTTGCAGGAATAGTCTGCACATTTGACAATGATGGAAGAGTAGCAGTAAATATATCATATTCTGAAAGGGATATTCCTTTTAGCAAGTCCCTTCACAAAACAGATATAGTATATATAGACAAAGATTTCGATATGAGCTATTATAACGTAGAAGGAAAACTTAAAAAAGTTAATGGTAACTGGTATATTTTATCACGGCATATAGACTAAAAGTTATTATTTATTTACTCGATTTTTAATCTTAATAAAGCAATTTCTCATCACGCCAGTTGATCTGCATAATATATCAGCTATCAAAAAGTTGATTTTATGATTCAAGTGGATTTAAATAATATATTCTAGACAAAAGTGTGCCAATTTATTTTAAGATTATTATATATAACAAAAACTCGAACAATATTTGTTCGAGTTGAGTTGTTTTGGTGAGCCATTGGAGATTCGAACTCCAGACCCTTTGATTAAAAGTGATGAAGTCTTCTTCAATTTAGTATATAATAGTAAATAATACAATATATCGAAAGGACAAAATTTACTATGAATTTAACAGAGTGGTGTGAAAAATGGTTAGAAATATACAAAGAAGGGAATGTAAAAGATAATACATACAACAATTATAAATATGCTATTGTATTGATTAAAAGAAGTATATCAGATAAAAATATAGCTGATATTACGGAGATAGATTTACAAATACTTTTAAAGAAGCTGTATAAAGATAATTACGCAAAATCTACACTTAGGCTTGTTAAAATTACTTTAAATCAATTATTCAGAAAAGCAATTAAATATTCACTTGTTACTAATAATCCAGCTGAGGAATTATTTGTTCCCCTTAATGCAAAGGAAAAGAAAGTCGATGGATTATCCCTGGAAGATGAACTAAAAGTAATAAATGCTTGTAAAAAAACCTTGCATGGTGACTTCTTGCTTTTCTTGCTATATACTGGGCTGAGAAAACAAGAAATGTTTGATTTAAAATGGGAACATTTTAATAAAGGAAAAGGCTTTCTTGCTATTATAAATAGCAAAACAAAAAAAGGGATAAGAGTTATTCCTTTAACAAAAACAAGTATTGATATAATTAATAAACAACCTCGATATAATGAATACATATTTAATTCAATTAGAAAAACTCCGATAACTAAAACCGTTATGCGCAAGTTATCTGAAAGAGTATCTGAAGCTTCAGGTGTTAAAGTTACACCGCATATATGCAGACATACATTTGCGACCAGGCTATATAATAATAACGCAGACCTAAAGAGCTTGTCAGAAATAATGGGTCATACAAGTGTTAATTTTACAATTCAAAGGTATGTTACATCAGATATTAAAATGATGCAGAAAACTATTCAGCTCATAGAGAAAGTTGAATAAATTGTGCTATTAATAGCACGATTAAATAAATAGTGTAAATTAAAGGATGGTAAAAACCATCCTTTTACTATTTGGGTTATACCGCTATAAGCGTATAATATAAAAGCATAGACAAGTGATGCATCACTTGAAGAGGACGGTAAGTTAGCCACCGTCCTTTTTTCTATGCTATAAATAAAAAGGCTGACAGAAAAATAAATGACAGAAAGTAGGCTAACTATGAAGACAATTTCTTTATTCAACAACAAGGGCGGTGTTGGTAAAACAACGTCAGTAATCAATCTTGCGTATATCCTGGCCGAAAGCGGAAAACAGGTGCTTGTTATTGACTGTGATGGGCAACAAAACTGTTCAAGATTTTTCGCTTCAGAGCAGACAAGTTGTGGCGTTGAAAAAACTCTTTTAACTGGTTGCTCTCCAGAAGGCTGTTTTTCTCCTACTCGATACAGTAATATTGATGTCCTTGTATCAACAAAACAGATTAATAATATTCAGAATAATTTTAGTGAATTAGAAAAACAAAAGAGATCCGAAAATGTATCAGCGCTTTTTTGTAATCACAGCAAAAATTATGAATATATTTTACTTGACTTGCCACCGGCAATGAGTGTACTTAATGAGGAACTACTTGCTGCATCAGACTGCGTTGTCGTTCCAATTGAGCTTGGTACATTTTCAATTCAGGGTATTGCAAATGTAACAGAAACACTTAATCGTGTGGGCGCTAAATTTGCAGGGTGTTTCGTAACGAAGTTTGATAAGAAGAATCCGGCTGATTATCAGCTGCTTGATATTCTTAAGAATTCATTAGGCAACAAAACTTTTCAGTCATTAATACCATTCTCCAGAGTAATAAAAAACAGTATAAGCTATAAGCTTACTGCAATTGAGTATATGCCGTGGGCTGATGCGGTTGGAGAATATAAAAAATTAGTTGATGAAATTATTGAAAGGATGTAGATGAAATGGCAAGAAAATTTGAATTCGATAGTAGTATCGAAAAGGATATAAAAGCGGTTGCAAGTGACAGTTTTGTAGATAGTATAAAAATGATTAATGTTGATTTGGTAAAGCCGTCAGCTGATAACTTTTTTTCTCTGTCAGAAATTGAAGTGCTTGCTGAAGACATCGAACGTCAGGGTCTTAAGCATAATTTAGTAGTGTCTGAAGATAAAGACCAGAAAGGAACTTACTGGCTTAAATCAGGACACAGACGATTTGAAGCTATTAAGTTTTTAATCGCTGAAAACATATTAACGAATAAAACTGTTCCTTGCCTTGTGGATGGAATAAAGACTAAAGCTGAAAACATGCTTGACTTAATTATGTTAAATGCGACTACTAGGGTAATGACGGATGCGGAGATAATTCAGCAGTATAATGTTCTTGAAAAAACATATAAAGAACTTGAAGCTGAAGGAAAAAAGTTTAAAGGTCGATTGCGTGAAAGAATTGCAGAAGCTTTACAAGTTTCATCAGCTCAAGTATCGAAGATAGAAAAAATTAATCGCTATGCGGTTGATGAAATAAAGGAAGCTGTTGGCTCTGGTGAGATGAGTATTTCTACTGCTAATGATGTCGCAAAACTGGATAAGGAGAAACAAAAAGAGCTTGTAAAAAAGAAGCCAGTTAAAGATATATCCAGTAAGGAAGCAAAAGAAAAACTTGAACAATCTAAGCCAAATGTAGAAATTAATTCAAATGATGTTCCAGATGATATAGACGAAGATGAAGAAACAGATTCAAACATTGACATTCAAATGCATAAGGAAACATCAAGAAATATTTCACTGCTATTTAGTGAAATTAATGCTTTAAAAATGTATCTGCCTTGTTTACTTTCTGACCTTGAAGAGAACGATACAGAGAATTATTTTACGATAAAAAAGCTTATTGAGAAGCTTAAATAATTGTGATATTAATAGCACAGAAAGCTAATTTCATGTGTATAGACTACAAGGATAAGAAAATAAAAGACCCCGACTACCAAAAGGCAGTCGAGGCTGATATTAATAAGATTAAGCGTGGGAATTATAACTTTAGGGGGATAAGGGGTTAGTGAAGATTATGCTCATAATACGATTATAGCATCATCATTCGCTCAATTCCAATGCCGCTAATAAGTAATCGCTCTCGCTTATTGCATAACATCTGTTGCGTCCAATCAACAAAACCACCGTCACCAATTTCAAGGGTTTCGCCGCCTTTTTCCATATAAATCTTAAAATTTATGCCTTTGTAATAGTTATTATTCTCATGGTCTAAATCAAAACTGAACGGTGTATCAGTTAGCTCGGTTTGTATCAGTTCTGACATTCTTTTAAAAAAGCCATCAGTATCAGTATAGCCACCACGCTTTCTAAGAGTGACCGACATTTTTGCATGATACTTTTCGAGTAACAGTAGCTTATAATATTCAAGTTGCTTTAAGAGTATTTCTTTCTCACTCGAATAAGAGCCAGTGTCTTTAACTGTCGATACAATGCAAAATATCCCGAAGTGAGCAAAATGATTTTTACTCAAAAGAGGTTGAGCTCTCGTCGTTCTTGCAGTTGTGCAAAAGTGCGTGGCAGTAGAATTATCAAGCGCTTTGTTTTTAATTTTATCCGCAATTATGGTTGCAAGCATATTTGTTGGGTCAGCAAGTACTTCTGTTCCACGAAGTGCACTGACTATATTGTTTTGATCCACACAGCCAAATGTAGAGCAGTTATCAAACGGTGCAACTGGAGAAAGCATAACGCTTTTAATACCAACACTTTTTGCAAGCTCTAATAGCATAATTTCATACTTGTGATAATCTATGGCATCGCAACTGCTGGGAACGCAAAAACGGTTTAGTGCGTAGCTTTTCAGCATATTTGGAGGAGATATATTTTTTTGCTTCATTACCTCAAGTAGAAATGTATTTAGGTCAGATTGAGACAACGAAGCCAACTTCTTCGCTAACTCTGGATCACCAATCTTATTTAATATACGCTTTGTTATCTCATTCACTTTTTTCACCACATTTCGTATCGATCATATATTCTTCAAGGTATAATTTGCGTCCATCTGGCGTTATTACTTCTTTCTCGCCGGATAGCACACCCCTAAAATAAAACGGTATTTTTTTGCTTGCGATATTACCTCGTCTAGTATAAATAAACCTTACTTAATTATAGCTATTTCATTATTCTAAGTCAACAAACTTTTACCAAAAGAGCCACTTGGCTCTTTTTATTTTGCAAGGAGCTGATACCATACGAAAACTTAAAATATACAAGCCAACTAAAAAGCACCAAGAAGACTGACGGTGTTATGGTGACAGTAAAGTAATTGTGCTATTAATAGCACAGAAAGAGAGGATTAGCATATGGCAAAATTAACACTGGACGAACGTATTAACAAAATTTCCGATTTAATCTTGAAGGAAGAAATTAAAATTGAGGAAGCAAGATCAAAAATTAAAACGTGGAGCAAAGAGTTAAAATTACTTAAAGAAGAAAAAGATAAAACCTTTGCAAACGGCTTTTTAAAAATTCTTGCTGAAAGTGGATTGAATTCCGATGTGGAAAAAGAAGAATTTATCCGTGATATTCAACAGCAACTTAACGCTAAAAAAGTTACGACGACTGCGAATAGTAATTTTGAAGATAACGATTAAAAGTAATTTTAAATGTTATCTTCTTTTTTATTCTGCTGGCAGAAAAAGTGAGCGTAGCGATTTAATTTTGTACTGAACTTTTCAGTATAAAAGTTGGGGTCAAGGGGTGTCACCTTGCAAGCGATTATGTATAGCCATGGCTATACATAATCTATGCTTGCCACTCCTAAGATTTGCACACAAATCTTAGGAGTGCGTTTCCCCCAGAAAAAGAAAAAAGTGAGGAGTTTTTGGAAAGGAGGAAAATGTATGTCACGTCAGAAGAACTCATGTATTTTTGTTCGGGCAACTGAAGAAGAAAAAGAAAGCCTTAAGCAGAATGCTAAACAATCCAGAATGACAATGAGTGAATATGTTTTAGCATTGAATAAGCAGAAAAAAATTAATGTAGTTAATGGTATCTCTGAACTTGTTGTAGAGCTTACACGAATTGGCGTAAATATTAATCAGATTGCTACAGTAGCTAATCAGAAAAAGAACGTTTCTGATTATCAACTGGATTTAGTATTAGATAAGCTTTCAGAGTGTCAAAAAATTATGAGTAAAATTATAAAACTTGTTTATGGCGATTATGATGATATTGAAGTATAGGTGATAATATGGCGATTGTTAAATCAACAAAAAAGACAATTAAATCACATGAAGCAGTTTTTAAAGTAATTGAATATATAATGAATCCAAAGAAAGCATTTTCTGTTTCTATGGAAAATTGTTGTGGTGAACCATATGATGTATCAAAACAATTTTATGTTACAAGATTAGCTTTTAATAAAGATGAAAAAATATTATCTCATCATTATATACAGAGCTTTTCTCCTGAAGATAATATTACCCCTGAACAAGCTCATCAGATGGGATTAGAATTTATAAAAAAAATCGCTCCAGGTTATCAAGTGGTTCTTGGAACTCACATTGATAAAGGCCACATACACAATCATTTTATTATTAATTCTTGTAATATGAAAACCGGCTACAAGTGGCATGGCAATCAGGCGACTTTGAATAACCTTCGCAAAGAAAGTGATATTCTCTGTAAAAAGTATGGCGTTTCTGTTATTGAGAAAAAAAGCAGATTTAAGAGTTTAGACCAAACAACTTATCAGCTTGCAAAGAAAGGAAAGTCGTGGAAAGTTAATTTGGTTCGTGACCTGGATACAGCAATTGAAAAATGTCATAGCAAATTAGAGTTAATAGATTTCTTGAATAAAAAAGATTACGATGTCAGATATACAGACAAGCATATTACAATTCAAAAGAGGGGTGAGAAAAAAGGAATAAGAGTAAATACCCTTGCCGAACAATTCGGGCCGAAATACACAAAAGATAGCATTGAAAAAATTATTGGTTTCTATGTACCACCAGAAGAAAATCCACCAGAAAGAAAAAAGTTGAGTAAACCGAAATCTTTAAATTCAGAGTGGAAGCGTTTTGGAAAGCATATCTTTTCAGGAACACCGATTAGAGATATTAAGAGTAATAAGAAAATAAGTGAGGAGTTTAAAAAATCTCCTCAAAAATTTTCTCTTAAAATGTATCTGTACTCATTGCTGAAGAGAAAAAACAACAAGCATGTTATTGATTTAAATATTACACCGATTACAGATGATTTAAGAATTAAAAAGGCTGTAAAGAGGTGGAATGTAAATCAGATGCAGCTTAGAACAGTTGGCAATATTTCTTACAGAAAGTTGTCACAGGTTCAGGGTGATAACTTCAAAATTTATATCAATGCTGATTTACTCCCAAAGCTTTTTAATCAACCTATTTTTTATAATGCTGTACTCGATACAGCAAAAGCCACAGCTACACTGACAATTAAAGATACTGATAAAGATTTACTTGCTAAAATATTTGGTGTGACTGTGTCTGTTCTGGATGAGCAGAATCGGAGCATTAAGAACAAAGAAACGTATAAAAACTTGTATAAGGAAGCAGCTGCTTCGAATATAAAAATAGAATACTTAGTAATTACCCCAGAACAACTTCAGCAGCTTCAGGATAACTATATGACAGTTGCTTATTTCAAGAAGGAAGATAAATTTAACATAGCATTTTCTCCAAAGGATAAGCAGCGCATACAAAGCATACTTTTCCCACAGAAAGAAAAAACAGAAACAGAATATCAAAAGAATTATCGTATAAATAATGAGATTAAGTCACAGTCGGCATTATCCGGAGAAAAATTAAGGTACAAGCTTATATCTGAAGAACAATTACATCAGCTGCAAAAAGCTGAAGATATTAAGTACGCTGCCTTTTATAAGAAGGATAAGGAAAAGTACAATATCGTTTATCTGGATAGCGATAATCAGAAAATCAATAAAGCCCTTGAAAGACAGCAGGAGAAGCAATTGGAACTAACATTATAGAAATTGTGCTATTAATAGCACAATTTGAAAGGACGGATAATATGGATGAGTTAAAATTAACCGAACAGCAGATAAAGGGTATTCTGTATTTTTACGAAGGTAGTGAAAATGAGAATGAAGCTATTACCGATAAAGTAAAATCAAATCAATTAAAGATGTTGAATAGGGAAGAACTTGTGGAATTTGCTACAGCTCTGGAAACTGAAATACTGAGCTTTACTAACCTTGAAGTTGAAGAAGGATATATTACGGAATTCGAAGTTGAAGAAGAAAACATACGTCAGGATAGTGTTGAAAGTGTTTTCAAAATGGTAAACAAAGAACTTGCTGATTATGAATATTATATGGGAACGTTCACAAAGTGCGAAGCAAAGCATCCAAAGCTCAAAGGCTATGAGTGGACGATGTCGAGCGATGGCTCAGGAAGCTTACAAGATGATAAGGGCACAAAACTTTTTCAGTATGACCTTCAGACCAATGAAATTAAATTTGAAAATGGTAGTTGGCAACAGTTTGAAGGTTCATTAAATGAAGTTCAGGAATATGCGGAAACAGTAATTGCAATAAAAATGAAAAGTAATCAAAGTACTCTTGTAGGTAAAGTTACTTATTCTGATGCATCTGGGAAAGGCGTAATAGGAACAATAGAATGCTTTAGTGAAGAGCACTTTAAAAGAATACTTGAGGAAGCGTTATATAATCATTTTCATATTAACGTTGAAGATTATTCAGGCCGGGGTATTTATGACAAAGCAATTGAAAATAGATATAAGTACGAAAAAGAACAGAATTTGAAAAAGTTACAGCAGAAAATGTCAAAGAAACAAAGGCTATTTGTTGATATGGATGGAACGTTGGCACAGTTTAAACAACTGGATACTCTTGAACCTCTTTTTGAAAAAGGATACTTTGAAAATCTCGCTCCACAGCAGAATGTTATTGATGCTGTAAAGGAGATAACACAGAACCATAATGATATTATTGAAGTATATATACTTTCAGCTTATCTTAGTGATTCTAAATATGCCCTGGATGAGAAAAATAAGTGGTTAGATAAACACATTCCTGATGTGGATGCAACGCATAGGATTTTTTGTCCTTGTGGTGTTGACAAGAAAGACTATGTTATCGGTGGCATCAGAAAAGATGATTTCCTTTTGGACGATTACACAGCTAACTTAAATTTATGGCAGCCACCGGCAAAAGGAATAAAAATACTTAACGGTATCAATAACACAAAAGGCTCATGGCAGTATGACAAGTTGGACTTTAATAAAAGCCCGGATGTGTTGGCCGATAACATCGTAAACATCATGCAGGGTAAAGCAAGCATTAAGGATGAAATTTCAGAAAGTAAATATATTTACATAGAAGTATCTGAAGACCAGTTATCCAGGTTAGAAAATTCTGAAATAAACTTTGTTTCTAAGAATTGCGATAATAAGTTGATTATTCAGGTTGCATCGGCAGATGTGAGTAAGGTCGAACAGCTGTTTGGCAATAGAAACAACAAGACATTATAGAAATTGTGCTATTAATAGCACAGAAAGGATGGAAGAAAAATTCATTTTTTTTGTAGAAAAAAGATTACCTGCTGAAGCATCCTCAATATTTTTCTGTAATTAATGAGTAAGATTCTTGCAGTAGACTCTTGTGTCCACAAGAGTATTTATTGCAAAAGCCTATTAAATATGATAGAATAGTGTTAAATTATAATTACAACTTATAATGAAGTGCTAACAATGCTTGCTAATTACAAAAATTTGGATTATGTTGATTCAGAAAAATATAACCAATCCATAGTTATGTAAGATTGCACATATCTCCCATCACATTGACTAAGATTAGCAAGAATGAGAGTTTGTGTCCATAGATATCATTGTTCGTATATGCAATCTACTCAAGGATGATAATGGAGATATTGTTGAAGTTATTAAGTGGGAATACTCAAATGTATACTAAATATAGTTTCAGCAAGTATAACTAAAAATTGGGCATTGAGAAAATGAGAAAGAATAAAGATGATACAGCTATCAGTGTTTGATAATATTGTTGAGTTGATAAAATAAAATGTCTAAATGTAAATGCTGATAAAATAATTAATAAACAAATGCCAGTTGTTATGGATTTTATTTAATGAATATCAGCTGGAGTCACGTATTGTGAAGGTTAATAAAATATTTTTAAGAGTAGGAAATATATTATGGATAATAACAAAAAGGTTCTAAAACCGTTACTAAAATATCCAGGAGGCAAAAGTTCTGAACTGCCGATTATCTTAAAAAACGCACCAGACAGAATAAACAACTACATTGAACCATTTTTAGGTGGTGGTGCAATATATTTTGCAATAGAAGCAAACGCATATTATGTTAACGATAAATCTGAAGATTTAATGTTATTGTATGAATTTATAAAGTCTGGGAATGAAGCATTTTACACTGAATTAGAAACTATAAATAACAATTGGGATTTATTAAGAAATATTTCTGCAGCCCGCTTCACGGAGTTTCTTTATATTGTTAATAAATATAAAGCGGGAGAACTTAACAATGAAAACCTAAAATTATCTGTTTCTGAATTTATTAAAAGTTTTGAAAGTTTAGATGGACCATTATTTCAACTTGAAAACATTCAGCAACCCATCTTTAAGCACCAATTGTGTAAGAATATCATTAGAATAATTAAAAGAATATGTAAAAATGAGATAATTAAGGAAAAGATACTTACAAATGATGAAATAAAGGATAATTTCGAATGTGCAATCAAAAGTGCTTATTATATGTATTTTAGAGAATTATACAATTACCCAGAAAAATATACTCTTTCCAAACCAAGAACAGTTGCAATATTTTTATTCATTCGTGAATATTGTTATTCTTCTATGTATAGATTTAACAGAGATGGTAAATTTAACGTTCCATATGGAGGAATATCATATAACCATAAGAATTTAACAACAAAAATTCTTTATTATAAATCAAATGGATTGAAAAATCATCTAAATAAAACAACTTTTTGCTGCGATGACTTTTTAACATTTGTGAGAGGATTAAATTTATCAAAGTATGATTTTATGTTTTTAGATCCTCCATATGATACAATTTTTAGTGAATACGATAAAAATAGTTTTGACCATCAAGATCAAAAAAGATTAGCTGAGTATTTAATTAATGAATGCCCATGTAACTTTATGATTGTAATTAAAAAAACAGATTTTATGGATTGTATATATAAAAATGATAAGTTACATATATTTGAGTTTGATAAAAGTTACTTTGTAAGTTTTAAGAACAGAAATAAAAAAAGTGTCAAGCATTTACTCATAACAAATTATTAAGGAGTATTTATTATGGATAAAAAGTATTCAGAAGAGGATTTAATAATTCCTGCTTTATTCGAGTTATTTTTTGCTGACAAGAAAACATTAAATACTACTCAGCTAATTAAAAGATTATCAAAAGTGCTAGAACCAAGTGGATCGGATGCAGAAAAGCTTTTTGGTCGCAATGACAACAGATTCTCTCAAAAAGTTAGAAATCTTATCTCCCACCAAAAACTTTATCCAAAATATGCAACATATCAAAAACAAGAAAAAGAAACAATCATAACTATTAATGATGTAGGTACAAAATATTTATTAGATTCGGAATATTATAATCTTTATTCAAAAGACAGAGAAGAAGAGAACAAAAAAGAGTATGATTTTGATGGTGAAGAAACATTCGAGACAGTAGAAAAGTACAACTTTCTTGAAAAAAATTATGTAAGTGTTGAAAATGTAAATTATACAGTATACGAATTAAAAAGAAAATATGACAAAACAAAAAAAGAAATAGAGATAAAAAAAGAACCGCAGAATGGTTTGATTTTAGATGATTCTTTCCAGAGAACCGGAGATGTCTGGGGGACAAAAGATAAAGTTAAGTTAATAGAAAGTATACTGATGGATATACCAATTCCATTTATTTATCTTGCTGAAGGAAAGCGAGGAAACTTAGTTGTTATTGACGGAAGACAACGATTGACAGCTTTATTTGAATATTTAGATGGAAAATACCCACTGCGAAACATAGATTTCTTTCCACAACTTAAAAACAAAAAAGTAGATAAACTAATCGGCGATTTAGAATGCTACAAAACGAAAATTGAAGACTATCATCTATATGTAATAAAAATTAAAATGTCTACTCCTGAAGAATTTAAACTACAAATATTTGCACGTGTAAATAAAACTGGCATGCAGCTTAATCCTCAAGAAATACGTCATGCTCTGCATCAAGGAGAATCAACAGACTTATTAGAAAAAATATCAAATCAGTATGATGACATCCTTGCTAAACCTAGAATGAAAGATAGGTATTTAATATTACGATATATATCGATACGATTATATTACTTAGACAACCTTATTAATTATGAAACAAATCAAAAAGTAACATACAATTCCATAAATTCTTTTTTAGGTGATGCTATGAATGCGATTAATACTTTTACAGTAGATCAAATAGAAGAAATATATATAGATTTCTGTAAATCATATCAAACAGCACGAAATATTTTTGGAAGTAAAGCATTTAAAACTAAACCGAAAGCACCAATTAATATGATCTTATTTGAAATTACTTTATTATTTGTTTCTCTTTGCAAGGATAAGAATAATGTTATACGTTGTTTGGATACAATAAAGAATATTGATATAGATACACATTCTCCATCAGATGAAGATGATATATCTGAAACTCCATTTGAGATAAATATAAAATATCATAGAGATTCAAAAGAAAACTACTTACAACGTTTAGAATGGATAAAACTTATTTTAGGAGAGATTAATACAGATGATAAGAACAATAAATATTAAAAATTTCAAGTCTCTGAAAGATATTAACCTACAGTTGGGTCAATATAATTTATTTTGCGGAACTAATGCTAGTGGCAAATCCTCAATTATTCAGGCAATTCTTTTAATGGCTCAAAACTATTTAAATGAAAAAGAAGTATTACTTAATGGTGATATTGTAAGTCTCGGTGAGTATATTGAGGTGAAAAATTTTGACACAGGAATGGATGTCCCAATTGAAATAAGTTTTGAAGATCAAAATAGAAAAAAATCCAACATTACATTTTCACAAGACACAATTATTAAAAATCAAAAGGATTTTCCTTTGGAAAACCAAGTAAATATGTTTTATTTATCCGCTAATAGAATTGGAAATTCGGACGTATTTGAAAAATCTCCAAAAGCAAATATCTTTGGTAACCTAGGCGAATATGCTATAAGTTTTCTAAACAAAGAAAAAGATACTATTATGCCTACACAATTTATATATGATACCACTGAAAACACAGCTCACAATTTCTTTGATGAAGTAAATTACTGGATGAAAAAAATTACTGGTTCTCAAATTAACATTGATGATATCGTAAGAACTAACAAACTTGTCTTGTCATATAAAACTTCTGGTAACAAATTAGTCAGAAACTCCAATACTGGTAGTGGATTAAGTTTTGTTATCTCTATTATTATTTTAGGATTAGGAATAGGATTATTATATAATGATTCACCTGAAAAGCCAATTGTTATTATTGAAAACCCGGAAATTCATTTGCATCCTAAAGCGCAAGCAGTATTGTCTGATTTTCTTGCTTGGTTATCAGATTATATGCAAGTGATAATAGAAACTCACAGTGATCACATTTTTAATGGATATAGACGATCAATTAAAGACGGTAGATTAAATGTTGAATCATCTAATGTTTTCTTTTTTGAATTAAACGGAAATACTACAGAAATTAAGAAAATCAATTTTTCAAAAAACGGAAAGATGCTTACTTTGGAAAAAAATCTATTTGACCAATTCCAATTGGATTTGTCTCAATTATTAGGATGATGAATATGTACTATATTATTGACGGTAAAACATTTAATTTAGAAAATCAAAGTATGGATATGCTTTTTGAAGCAATAAGAGATAAATTTAAGTTCGCATATGATTTTTTATATCTTCAAAAAAAAGAGTTGATTATTGCAGATATAGACTTATGTGAAAAGATTTTGGATAACAAAGATGTTAAAGAAACTTTATTAGTCTCAACAGATTACGATTTGAAGATGTATATGTATTCGCTTTTGAATGCACTTATCACGCCAACGGATATTAATGATTTAATACTTGGCTTAGAAACTGATACATATAATGATGGTAGTATTACAACTAATGGGGGTGATTTTTCTTGCGAAGAGTTATCTTATGAAAATGATGCTGTTATTGTATCTCTGTCTAATGTTGACGCTGATAACTTATTGAAGAAAATTAAAAAAAATAATGAGATAATTGAAAAAAATTTCTATATAATTTCATCAGAAACACAATACTATTTGATTAATAGTATTGTTAATGAGAACCTTTTAAAAGATTTTTTCAATTCTTTTGATAATGTTAGTTTTTTAGAAAAAAGTCGTGTTGAAGACTGGTCATCAATCACAAAAAAAGAACGTCTTAAAATTCTTTTCACTTTTTACAAGGAAAGCCAATATATTATTTCAAATCAATTTCAATTATTAGGAAAACCGCCGGGTATAAGAGGAAAAAGAGTCGAAAAAATAGACAATGTGTTAGACAGCTGTTATGAATATAGAATCTTAAATCCAAATTACAGAGTTTATTTCATAAAAAAGTCAGGAACTATTATTATTTTATTAGGACGTTTGAAAAAAGAAAACAAAATGACTACTCATGTTAAAATGCAAATTAAAACAATCGGCGGATAATAATACATACATTGAAACTGAGATTGCAATATAGAACTAGGACGGTAATGCCTTCACCGTCCTTTTTTATATGCCATAAATAAGAAGGCTACAAATATACAGATTATTGATACTGAAAAGGAATATGGTTATTACAGTGAGTTTTTTCTTCTGGTGGCAGTCAGGCGCCGATTAATAAAATTGAGGGGGTGAAAAGTATGCAATATGATAACAGCGTAGTAGGGTTTATAAATGATATTGCTATTGTAAAAGATGATAATTGCGAATTGTTTTTTACTGAAGTGCCAGCTGAGCATATAGCAATCGATGACTTTATAATGGAAGCAGATTTAAAGCCATTATCTGAATTGGATGCAGAAACACGTAAGCATATTAAAGAAAAATTTGCATAGGAGGAATTGCAATGGCAGATTATCAAAAAAAGACCCCAGAACAACTGGAAGCAGAAAAAATTGAAATGCTTGATAAAATTAAGGACATAGGAGAAAATTTCAAAAACAATCCTGAAGAGATTGCGGAGCTTGTTGCTTTCCAGTTAAAATTTTATCAGTATAGTGTCAATAATCGCATTCTTATATATTTACAGAATGAGAATGCAAACTTTGTTGGAAGCTTCATGAGTTTTAAGGAAAAAGGTTATTCAGTCAATAAAGGCGAAAAAGGCATTAAGATATTTGTTCCTGTAAAAGTAAATTTGATAAATGATAATGGGGAATGGATACAATTATCCAAAGCTTCAAAGGAATTACAAGAAAAAGCAAAAGCCGGAACAATTGAAGTCAAGCCTATACTTAAATTCAAGCTCGGAAATGTTTTTGATATAGCGCAGACGAATTGCCCTGCGGAAGACTATCCGAAGTTTTTCAGTTTAGGTTATTCTTCAGAGCAGCATTCGAAGATATTTAATGCTCTTGTAGAAGTTTGCAACAAGGAATTTGATTGCGATGTTAAAATTGCGAACTTTGGTTCGGTAAATTTAAGAGGACAAGCGTATAACCACAAGAGCGTTATTGAGCTGAACGAAAAATTGAATGATACAGAAAAAGTATCTACCATGACCCACGAAATGGGTCATTTTTTTATGCACCATAATTCTGATGCGAAGGGTAAGTTATTAAGTCAGGTTGAATTGGAAGCAGATATTTATTCTGTGATGTTACAATCTCACTTTGGTATTGAACTTACTGATACAAGGAAACGTCATTTGGCGGAGCATTATAAAATCTTTACAAGCTGTGTGAATAACATGGCCGAAGATGCGGTTAAGCCAACGCTTGAAGATGCTTTGAATAATGCTAATGAAGCATATAAAAATTCAATTGATTCTATTGACAAAATGGTTGATAAATATATCAGTAATGAAAATGCTAATGCGCTTTCTTTAGACGGTGACAACGATGACTTGCCTGATAGGATTGACGATACATACAATCCACCAGAAGAAAAATACATGTATGCTGAAGTATCTGAAGAACAACTTACAAAACTTGAAAAAGAAAATGTCAGTTGTGAAGCTCGTTCCACGGAAGATAAAATAATTATTCGATATGACATTGCGGATGCGGATAAGGTAGAACAGTTGTTATCTGCACAAAAGAAAAATTCAATGACATTATAAGAATTGTGCTATTAATAGCACAATTTGAAAGGAGAGAATATGACACAAAATAGATACAAGCTCCGTAAAGACAGAAGTAACAAAGCAATAATTAAAACAGTAATCTTTTGTTTTTTCTTTCTGTTTGCCATTCTTATGTACTTTACATACTCGCTGAAAAGCTACACTTCTATTAACGGTCACAGCCCAGGCGTTGAAGATATGTTTACATTCTTGAGCTTTATGTTTTCTTCAGAAGTCTTTGACACTGCATTTACTAAAAATATGTTGATAGATATTTTAAAATATCAGATACATATTTGGTGGGTATATGTTTTCTTTGGGTTGCTTATATACTTAGCGACTAATAGAAAACCGAATGACTATAAAGGGGTGGAACATGGTTCTGGCAGATGGGAGGATAAAGAAATGGAAAAAGATTTTGCTGATAGAACAGGTATTCCAATCGGTAATGATTTTTACGTTACTGTAAACAATCCGAAGGATAAGTATTACAAGCCAAACAATTTAAATGAAATTGTCATTGGTGGTTCTGGTGCAGGTAAATCATATAGGAAGATTAAGCCAGATATTATGCAGATGTATGGTTCATATGTTATCACAGACCCAAAGGGTGAGCTGTATAGAGATACTGCAAAGATGCTTGAAAGTAATGGTTATAAGATAAGAGTATTGAACTTGATTGATATTAATATGTCTAATTCATATAATCCTTTTAGGTATATGGTATCGGAACAGGATGTATTATCTGTGGCTGATTTATTTATGAAGAACTCCGCCGGCGACAATGACAAAGAAGACTTCTGGAGTGGTGCAGCTCAGGACTTACTTATTGCTATTATGTTGTATCTTTGGAAAAGTAAGTCTGAGATTAAGTCATTCGGACGTGTTATCAGATTGGTAAGTACAATTTCATATAAAGATGGATTTATAAATCCTACTTGTGAGCTTGCTCGTTGTATGAAAAAACATTCAATTGAGAATCCGAATGATGCAGTAACAATCAACTGGAATTCTATGTGTGGTACTCCTGAAGTAACTATGGGCGGTATTGCGAAAACATTATCAACAAGGTTACGCTTGTGGGCGGTGGAGAGCGTTGATATTCTGACTAATGAAGACGAAATTGATTTTGATACTATTGGAACGGAAAAGACAGCAGTATTTCTTATTATTCCGGCTGCAAGGCAGACATATAAAGCAGTTGCAAATATTTTTTACAGCCAATTGTTCGAACGTCTTATGTACATTGCCAATAACAAATATAACGGTAGATTACCACTGCTTGTTTCTTGTGAACTTGATGAATTTGCTAACATCGGTAAGCTCCCTAACTTTAATGAAACGCTTTCTGTTGTAAGGTCATACAATATCCGTATTTGTCCTGTGCTTCAGGGCTTATCACAATTAAAAGCTTTGTATGAAAAAACATTTGACAGCATAATAGGCAATTGTTCGATATTTACTTTTTTAGGTACAAATGATATGGATACAAAAAAGTATGTTGTTGAACGTCTTGGTAAAACAACAGTACGTACGGATACACAATCAAAAAACAGAGGCCAACAGGGCGGTGGTTCAGACAGTGAGCAATACTCTGGCCGTGACTTATTAGAAGTGAATGAATTAGCCCTTGCTTTGCGTATGAAGGGAAAAGAGAAGAATAAGTACGGTGGTTATATGATAGCCTTTATTGATGATTACAGGCCTTTCTTCCTGAAGAAGTTTAATACTTCTGCGCATCCTCAATCACGTATTGTCGGAAGTTCATTTAAAAAGGACTGGCACAATAATACAGACATTAATGCTGTTTATAGTAAAATTAATGCTCAGAAGAAACTTTTTTATGAGCAACAAGCAAAAGAAGCATATGAAAAAAACCATATTGATTTAGAAGAAGCTGAAGCAGCTGAAGCCGAGAAAAAATATGCAGCTGAACAGGAAAAGGCTTTAGAACAAAAAAGATTGTCCGAGATATTCAATCAAAAAGATTTTAAGGAGTGTGAAGAACAAAAAGAACAGCCTGAAGAAACCGACTTTGAAGCAGATTTTGAAGGCATGGAAGAAGTTAATCCAATAATCAATAATTTTAAATAAGAAAGGGTGGGTTTTATGGATGAAGAATTTGACGAATTAACCAAGACAATAAAAGAAGGAGTGAACATTGCAAAAGGTGTTAAACACGCTACTGACAAACTTGTGTCTTCTGCTCAAAAGCAAGTTATAAATACAACAATGCAACAGTTTGTGCCTGCATCGGAAGAGCTTCCTTTTATTTTTACAGGCCAGTATACTGATTTGCAGTACTTTCAGAATAATAAAATATTACCTCATACTGCAATTAGTTCCTTACCTGATGAAGAATTAAAAGCAGCTGTAGTAAGTAATTTTGAGATGGCATCAAAAGAAGGGTTGGTAGCAATAGATAAAGAAAATCATTTTACTACTCTTACAGAAGAAGGAAAAAAGTATATTTCTAAACCGCAATTCAAGGAAGCTGCAAAGAAAGACCAGTTGCAAGCAGTTGCAAAACTTAGAAATGCACTTAATGGAACTACCGTCGAAGCCACGAAGCAAGTTGCAACAGCTACAGCAACGACAGCAAGTAATGTTTCCAGTGCAGCTACAACAGCAGGAAATGCGGTTGCTGGTGGCGTTACAATTGCAGCAAAAGCAGCTGCAAAAGCAATACAGAATATGTAATTGTGCTATTAATAGCACAGAAAGGACAGAATAATAATGAAAAGAAAAAAATTAATAGTAGCAGTATGGATGATAGTTTTATCATCCTTTTTTAGTTTAAATACTTACGCAGCTCCTGCCGGAGTAGATACAAGTAAGGTCGATGTTTTAACTGATATAGTATTGTGGATTGCAAGAATTGCAATAGCAGCTGCCGGCGGTATTCCTGCATGTCAAAAGATTGTACAAGGAAAAGCTGATGAGAATCCGAAAGAAATGAATGCCGGCATTTCAACTCTTATAGTTACTGGAGCAGTATTTGGAGCTACGTTTGCATTAAAAGCTGTTTTATTTTAACAGAAAGAAGGACACTATGAAAAAATTTATATTGATTTTCATAATGATTATTATTTCTTTTTCTGTTGGATTGTTGCCGGCAAACGCATCACCAGTCAATCCGAACAAACCTGATGACTTGCCCGGAAGTGTTAATGAGCCTTTAAATTCTACCACAGACCCATCTACTCTTACTACTCCGAGTAAGGCAGGATATATCGCTTTATCAAAGAGAATAGTTTTTCCTTCCGAGCTTACTAAACAACAAAAATTTGATTGGGTTAATGAGTATCCGGCATTATTCAATAAACTACCTCCGGCAGAAAAAGACGAGTATAAACAGCTATATCCATCAGAGTATTATAACAAAATATATGTATCAGGAATTGATGGAAGTGTAGATGTTGATACAAAGGATGCTACAAAGTTTTCACAAGACTTAATCAGTAGTTCAAAAATGTTGTGGTTAATGGTGCCAAAAGCTATTATTTCAAATCAGAATCCATTATACGAAGGACATTTTGATATTATGTCAGTTGCTAATATGCCAGGCATGCAAGCTATTTTCAAAACATTTGCTTACAGCCTATGCTTATTGTTTATCGGCATAAATTTATTATCAACCACATTAAAATATGAACTATTTACTACAAAAGGTGGTGTAAAGGTTGCAGGGCAAATACTTCTTGCTAAGATATGGGTTGACTTAAGCTATATGGTTTGTAAGACAATTTTAGATATAAATAATGGACTGGTTGCAAAAATAGTACTTCAAGGAATTACTATGAACTTCTTTAATAATGATTTGATACCGAAAGTATCGAAAAGTAAAATTCCAATAATCGGCCCGATTATAGATTTCTTTAAAGCATTTTCAAATTCTATTCCAATGACGATTATGGGAACATTGATGACAATAGCCGGCGCAATAATAATTATCAAACTTATGCTTCGAAGTATTGAACTTGCAGCAATGGTTGCTATTGCTCCACCTTTCTTCGCTTGCCTTGCCGGTGGGGAAAGTACGACAAGGTATTTCCGTAATTTTATTACAGCGTTTATTTCTCTTACAGTTGAAACAATATATATAGCAATTGTTTACTGTGTCGGTAGTATGTGGTTCAAGGATGTAGTTATTGACCCAGATAATAGCTTTATAGCGCTATTGCCGAATTGTATTGCTATGATAGGAATGGCAATTTTAATTGCAAAACCGCCGAGAATATTTAAAAATCTGGTTAGTTAGAAAGGAGAAGATATGAAAGTTAAAGTAACTAAAAATATTATCCGTGACGGAACATCTTTTCTTGGATTAAGGTTAAGTCAAATAGCTGCATTGATACTTTCGTTAATTATTGCATTTATTACTATTTTTCTTCTGTATGACAAACTAAATATAGATTTTCTAATGACAATAGTTTTCATCGAGATTGCGTTAACCATTGGATTTGGAGTAATAAGAGTGCAGGGCTTATCGTTATTCAAATATGCAGTGCAATCATTTAAGGGAATAGACAAACGTCCATATTCATCTCAGGGGGTGTATAATAACAATGAACAAAAGTAATAAAAAGATTGTTAAGCTACCAAAGAGCGCCCAAGACACAATACCTTTTTTGGAAGCTTACGAAAATGGCCTTTTTTTAGTAGCTGAAGATACATATTCACTGATTTTCTCTTTTGAAAATATAGATTATTCACTTCTTAGAGAAAATGAAAAAGAGGAAAAATATACTCAATACAGACAGCTGCTTAATACGTTGCCGAGTGATATTAATTATCAGGAGTTTATTATGAACACAAATACGAGTTCTAATAAGCTCCATGATATTCTTATTCCAAAACGTCAGCAATATGGTGAATACTTTGAAGATTACTGTAAAATGCAAGAAGATTATATTTATAAAACTGAAATATCTTCAGCTGAAAAAGTAATGGTTATTGTATTGACATACAAGCTGATAAACAGAACAGATAATGTAAATGTCTTGTTTAAATACTTTAGGGAAATACAAACGTATTTTACAGGGATGGGAAGTGACACAGTCATTCTGAATCCAACCGATGTATTTAAGCTTTTATATGAAATTTATCATCCGTTCGAAACAACAGATTTTCTCCTGCCGAAGAACATTTACGCTAAAGGTGGTCGTATCAAAGACTATATCGCTCCTTCAGCTTTTGCATTTAAAGCAAAGGAAGTTGAAATTGGTAGCGCTGTATCACGTATGATGTTTGTTAAGAATTATGACAGGGAACTTGACGATGGTTTTATTTCTGAATTGTTAGACAATAACAATAAGATTGCAATAAGCAAACATCTTGTACGTGTTGACAAGAGAGAAGCTCTCGAGAAAATACGTAAAGAGATATTCAACGTTCAGGGTCAGCTTCAGAGGCGTAAAGAAAATAATCATAAGAACGGAACTGACTTTATACCATTTCGAATTAAGGAACAGATTGAAGAACTTGAGGATCTGCAAAAACAACTTTCAGGAAGCAATACTGAACTGTTCCGCATCGGTGTATTCATAAGCATATCAGCTCACGACAAGGACGAGCTTGAAGAGCTTACAAAAATGATACAGGGTAAAGCCTTGAAGCACCAGGTAAGATTGGGAGTTTTCGTCCGACAGCAAGAAAAAGGATTAAATACGATGCTTCCATTGGGAGTAAATCATTTTAAATCCGGTGTTGCAGATGTAAACACATATCTTCTTTCTGATGCAGCAAGTATCTTACTTCCGTTCAGTTCAAGAACAGATTTTAATGATAACGGACTAAACTATGGAATTAACAAAATTACCAATGCTCTTACTATTCTGGATAGAACCGATGAAATGAACGCTAATGGCTTTATTCTCGGATGCTCTGGTTCTGGTAAATCAATGTTTACTAAATCGGAAATTATTGATGTTCTTATGAGGTATCCGGATGATGAAGTTATAGTTATTGACCCTGAGAATGAATATAGACTTCTTGTTGAACCTTTCAATGGTGAAATACTTAAAATATCTCCAGACAGCCCAACAAAGTTCAATATCTTCGATACTGATCTTTCATATAAGTATGAGGGTGCAAGTGCGATGGCTTTGAAAACAGATTTTATAATGACATTTATTGAAACAATTAAAGGGTTTCCATTGTCTGCAACAGAAAAATCAGTAATCGACCGATGTGTAAGATTAAGCTATAAAGCCTTTATTGATAGCAATGGGGATAAAGAGTGTTTGCCGACTTTAACAACATTCTATAATCTTCTTTCTGAATGCCAGGAATCTGAAGCAAAAGATATACAAGCAATTCTTGAGCTTTATGTTACCGGAACATTCAATAACTTTGCTCATAAGACAAATATTGAAATTAACAAGAAGTTTCTTGTTATGGATATATTTCAGATGGGTGAACAGCTAAAAACGGTAGGTTGCCAGGTTATTCTTGAATATTTATGGCAAAGAGTTGTTGAAAACAAAAAGAAGGGTATAAGAACCTGGGTTTGGGTTGATGAATTTTCTATTCTCTTCAATGATAAAACCTCTTTGTCAGGAAAGTTCTTTGATAATGTATTCAAACGTATCCGAAAATATGGTGGAGCTGCAACTGGTATAACTCAACTTATTACAGAAGTCCTGGATAATAAAGATGCTGCAAGTATGCTTGCTAATTCAGAGTTTGTGGTTATGCTTCAGCAGAAAAAGAATGATTTTGATAAGCTTGTAAATATGTTTGAGCTATCATATACACAATCTTCTTTCCTGAAGACAGGCGATAAAGGCTCTGGTCTTATTGTTTGCGGAAAACGAATTATACCATTTTCAAAAATTATACCAACCACAAGTAAACTGTATAAGCTCTTTAGTACAAAATTCAATGAGGATTTTCAGGAACAGACATCAAAGTAAATTGTGCTATTAATAGCACACATATATGCTGTATACAGTATATATTGACACTTTTGGAAATTTAATGTAGAATTGAGGTGATAAAATGAATAAATATATTAAAGCGAATATTATTTTTTGTACTATTTATGAATGTATATTGATATTTGTTTTATTAGAAATGGAGAGCTCACAAATGAAATGGTGGCAGACATTATTAATAGCATTGGTGCCAGCTTTATTAACGTTCATTATTACTTTAATATCCTTAAAAAAATCTCAGATATCAAAAAACACCGAAGCAATTACCATGCTTGCCGAGCGACTTGGAAAGTTTGATAATAGAACACTTGAAAATATGCTTGGTATAACTACAGATGAATCTTTGTCAGGACAATTTAACAAAATGAAAGAGCAGTTTGATAAGGATATTGGTATCCATACAATTAACAAGTACTCATTATCAGCTCAACATGAAGATATATTAGAATACATAAAAGCAAAAGATGAAAAACAAGACAAAGCATGGCAAGGTTTTAGTACATCTGAGAAAAACATAAACAATACAATTGAAGAAATGAAAATGTTTTTTGTTGACTGGGAAAAGGACAAGCAAAAGATTATTGAACAAGATGCAATTATTTCAGACTTAAGAATAAAACTTAACAGCATTAGTAAAAGTAATGAATTACTTAAAGAGAAAAACAAATCAAAAGAAGCTTTGCATGTTAAGTCGGAAAGTTTATACAGATAATAGATAATACTATTATTGCTAATAACGAAAATAGAACAGGGGAGTTATTCTCCTGTTCTATCTTTTTCAATAAGCATATTTATGTAGCTGTTTAAACTATATCCCTTCTTTTCAGCTTGTTTTCGATACTCTTCTTTTTTTCCTTTCGGGAAAGTAGCTGTAAATCTATCATAGTTATTTGCAACATACTGGTTTTGCCTTTTAATCTGATGTTCTTTTTCTGTTCCATGTGGATATTTCCTTGTTGGCATTATATCACCTCAATAGTATTATATATTATTGTTGCGTATTACGCAATATTTTAAACGTATAATATATTACGTAATATTTGTATATTTTGCCAATGGAAATATATTACTAAATGCTGTATAATGATAGTAAGGAAAAATATTATAAGGGGGCTATTTTATGAGAAAAGTATTGACAGTATTATTAGCAGTAACAGTTATGCTTACTTTGCTTACTGCTTGCGATAACGAACCAAAAGCAAAGAAGGTTGCAAGTAAAGCAGCTGTTACAAAAAAAGATACTTCTTCATCAGCTCCTGATTCCTCATCAGCTGAATTAACGACAAAAATAGATACTCAACAAGCTCCTTCAGGAACACAAGTTCCAGGAGCAACGACATCATCTCCTTCAGTGTCACAAGCTCCCTCATCAGGAACAGCAACGCCGAAGGTAACAACCAAAGTACAACAACAGACGGTTGCTCCAAAGGTAACTCAAGTAGCACAAACACAAAAGAAGCTTATTGCTCCTACAGCTGCGCAATGTGCAGTTATTGAGAATGAAGTAATGCGATTAGTTAATCAGTATCGAGCTTCAAAAGGCTTGCACAGCTATACAGTTGAAAGTAAACTTATACAAGGGGCAAGAATAAGAGCTGAAGAAGCAAGCCATATAAATTGTTTCGGCCACGAAAGACCAGACGGTTCAAAATGGAGTACTGTATTAACAGATGTTCAATATGGAAGGCTTAATACTTTTCAGGAATTAGTAAACGGTCAATGGGTTACAAAATCGCAATACGGAGCTGGTGCAGCTGCTGAAAACTTGACTGGCTTTTCTAATAATGTAATAGGGCAAAATTATTTCGAATGCTCTAATACAGAGCTTAAAGCTGTAGCACAAGAGATGTTTAACGGTTGGAAGGCATCACCAGACCACAACAAAAGTATGATTAATACGATATATACTAAAATGGGTGTTGGTGTATATGCTATAAAAAGACCTATGACAAATGGTACGGTAGCTGTTACCTTTTTTGGTATTCAGCTTTTCACACAAGAGTAATAAACAAACAATATAATAAGATAAGATTAGAAGCGTTCTTTCAGAGCGTTTCTTTTTTTTATTTCTGACAGATGAAAGGATGACTTTAAATGAGAAAATTTTTATTAAGCATGTTATCAGTTATACTCGTAATGAGTATTTTTATTCCTCAAGCAATAGCATTTAGCGGAACAGAAAACTATTACAGCACAAAAGCCCTCGAAGACCATTGGCAGTGGACTTCTGGTGAAACAGGTAACAATATTTTAAAAGCTTCAGAAAACACCACGAATATTAACATTAACAATGCTGCCTTTTGCCTTGATAATGGTAAGGATGCACCTGCATACTCCGGCACAACAGGAAGCTATGGCGGTAATGTTGATAACGGAATTCTAAGTATTATGTATTATGGTTTCCCTTACCGAACAGCTGCATCGCTTGGAGCTACTAACGACGAGGTCGCATACGATGCCACACAGATGGCAATATACGCTTATCAAGGTACATTACACGATTCACAGCCTGCTGGGCTTGCACAGTTCACTTATCTTAAAGATTATAACGGTAATGCTGTTACTGTGGCGAAAAGCATACTTACAAAAGCTTTAAATACCCCATATAACCCAGTAAAAACAAATACCGTAACCGTTGTTACAAATAATAGTGAAGTAACGGTTGTTGGCAACTACTATAACGTTGGTAGCTACACTGTTAAGGTTAATGGTACGGCTTCTTCAAACTATTCTGTTAATTTATCAAACTACCCAACAGGAACACAAGTAATTAAAAGTGGTTCAAGCTTTTATTTTAAAATTCCTACTACTACACGAATTAAGAATACAAATATAGAAGCTTCAGTTACTTCTTCAGGAACGCCATACTTGTCCTGCTCTATGTATAACCTGGGCGGTAACTATCAGAGGATGGCAAAGCTTGAGATAAATACTCCTTCAGGAAGCGCTACAGTATATAAGAATTTCCCAGACCCTTCAGGACAGATTGAAGTAATGAAGAAAGATAAGAATAACTATCCTTTACAGGGTGCAGTCTTCGAATTAGAACACACAACGTTGGGAACAAAATATAGAATTACGACTGAAGCAAACGGAAAAGCAAACAGACAAGAACTTGAATTTGGAACGTGGAAAATAACAGAGGTACAAGCTCCTACAGGCTATATTCTTGATTCTACACCACAATATGTAACAATAGATGATACAAACCCTGTTTCTACTTCCGTAGCCTTTATAAACGATGAAAAGACAGGTACTCTTAAGGTCAAAAAGACGACACCAGGTAAGGTTAATCTTAATGACCTTATTTTTGTGTTATCAGGAACATCTGATAGTGGCCGAGAAGTGAGCATAGAAGCAATTACCGACAGTGATGGTATTGCAACCTTCAATGCTGTTCCTATTGGTACTTATACAGTCACGGAGAAGGGCTCAAGCGTACCATACGCATATATGACAGCTGACCCAGAGAATGTAACAGTGAAGTACGCACAGACAACAGATATAAATATTTCTAATGCCGAGAAAACCGGTACAATCAAGGTTAAAAAGACAACACCAGGAATGGTTAATCTTAAAGACCTTATTTTTGTTTTATCAGGAACATCAGATACAGGCCGAGAAATAAGCATAGAAGCCATAACAGATAGTAATGGCATAGCTAACTTTGATAACGTACCATTAGGCTCATATACAGTCACGGAGAAGGGCTCAAGCGTACCATACGCATATATGACAGCTGACCCAGAGAATGTAACAGTGCAGTACGCACAGACAACTAATATTGATGTTTCTAATGCTGAAAAGACTGGTACGATTAAGGTATCGAAGGCCACCAGAAAAATGAAAGATATTGCAAACATTACTTTTATTCTTCATGGTACGTCTGACAGTGGCCGAGATATTCTCCTGGAAGCCACAACAGATTCTAAAGGTTTAGCTAACTTTGAAAAAATCCCTCTGGGAACATATACATTAACAGAAAAGGGCGCTTCAGTTCCTTATGGTTATCTGACAGCAGATGATAAGGAAGTAGCTGTAAAGTATGCACAAAAAATAGACGTTGATGTTTTTAATCTCGAGGATCCGTCAATTCCATTGACAAATGCTACTGATAATACTGTTTTTATTGCAAGTATTGTAATGTTAGCTTCACTTGCAGTCTTTTCAGGTAGTAAATTAATCAGAATAAAAACTATTCAGGCCAAGAGAAAGGATAAGGAATAATGAAGTATATGGATAGTTCAATCAAGATTTTTATAGCATTTTCATTGCTCTTTTTTACAATGGTTCATATACTTAAAGAATCGACTTTTGAAAACAGAAAAATTAATCTTATTGATACATTAAAAAAGAGTGCTATGTTGGAATGGTTGGTATTTATGGTGTTAATTAGTTTAATTGGAATTAAGAGCTGTTTCATCTCTGTATCAGATAATAATGAAATTATTTCAAATATAAATATTTGTGTATCTTTTACTGGAAACATAACATTAATTACAGCTGTGTTTTTATTTATACTTGCATTTATAACGTTGATTTTATCCTTTATTGAGATAAAGGAATTTAAAAAAGACTACATTGTTACGATAGTAAAAATATTTTTAGCAGCAATAATATTTCTTGTTCTTTTTATCTTCCAGTATAATTTTTAGAAGAGATAAGAAAGTAATTTATTAAAATTAAGTGCAAATAAAAGAGGTGATAATTATTGAATATAGTTCTTGTGAGTAATAAGAAAAATAAAAGCTTTCTTACCAATGCTATAAAGAACACGCCTGACATGGTTTTGTTGGGCGTTTCTTCTGTTGTAAAAAAAGGCTTTTCTGATTTTATTACTGATAATTATAATCCGCATATATTGTTCTTCGATGGCAGCACACCTGGGGCAAAGAATATTAATGTAATTGATAGCGTTATTTTATTACGCCAGAAAAATGCAAAGGTAAGGATTATTTACTATTATGGAGCTGTTGAAGATAAGCAGCAGTTTCAAGATACCTTTGAAATGCTTATTGAAAATGAGATAACAGAAATATGTATAGGCAATAAGACAGCAGAGCAAATATCAGAACATATTATTGTTCCAATTACTCCAGATGTCTGTATTCAGCAATTTAACGAGATAGAATGGCTTCAGGAAGATAAAGAAGACGAAGAACCCATTATAATACGGAAGAAAAAGCACTTCAAATTAAAACGCTCACACGTTGCATCTTTTATTGCGATTATTTCTTTTCTGGTGGCTGTACCTTTATTGTATTATGTAAATAAGAATAATAAAGGAAAAATACCTGTGAATAATACTAACGCAATATCTTCAGATGATGATTCTAATACATTAGATTCAAAATACGAAGGTATTGTAACTACTACAGATGATAGCAGCTCTTCTCTTCCGTCAGAAACAAAAATAACAGATACTTCAAAATCTCCTGAAGGAACAACAGCATCACCGACAGTAACTCAAGCTCCTTCATCAGGAATGACAATGCCAAAGGTTACACAAGTACCACAACAGACGTATGTTCCTTCAGGAACAACCACAACTACGCCGAAGAACACTTCAACACCTACTAATACTACCTATCCACCTGTTCATATTAAAATTAATACATTAAGTCTTTCATCGACTTTTTTAAATAATAATATAGTTCTTAATATATCACAAACAACACACATTACATCAGTTATTTTACCTGTATCAGCTACAAATAAGAAACTTACCTGGTCGTCTAATCGTCCTCAAATTGCTGCTGTTGATAGCAATGGGAATGTTACAGCACGTTCTCCGGGTAAAGCAATAATTACAGCATATACAACTGATGGAAGCTCATTGGATGCAAGTGTTATGGTGACAGTTAAGTAATTGTGCTATTAATAGCACAGTAATAGGAATAAATGTGTTGTAATTAAAGGAATATTGTGGTAAAATAAACTTTAGATTAAGAACTGATTCTTTGTATAATTTTTTACAATGTATTAAACCTATGTAATAAAAATTATTTTATTTACATATTAATTTCTAAAAATTCTGGAAATTGGGGCGGAGGATTTATATAGAAAATATAAAACTAAAGGTTGTGATATAATATGAGTACTGGAGATAAAATTGCAATATTAGTGTCAATTATTTCTTTAATTGGAGTGCTCTTTTCTACATGTTTGACTAATAAAACAACTAAAAAGATAAATAAGTCTAATAATGAAATGCAAGAAAAATGGAATCAAAAAAATATAGATGCCAATTTAATAGCAAGTGCGAGAATTGAATGGATACAAAGAGTACGAAATCTTTCAGCTGAGTTACTATCGTTATATTTTTCAATGATTAATTCAAAAGAAGCTAATGAAATTCAAACAGCTTTTAATCATTCAATAGAAAAGACAGAGTTACTAATTTTATATTTTGGGTATGAAGATAATAAAGTGAAAAACGAAGATTTTAACATTCTACTCAATAATGAAAATAATTCTGGCAAAAATGATTTGATTGTAAGTTTTGTAATATTATTATCTCAAAAATTCAATAAACACAATACTTTTATTCAAAAAGGTGGTTTACCAGAACTTCAAAAAGCCATAAATAGAGCTCAACAAGAGATGTATCAAAATGCTGAAATGGTTAAAGTTGGAGAATATTACCATGAAGAAGCTGAGGAAATGATGGATTGGGAAGAACCGCAGTATCAAATCGATGACATTCTTAATGTGAAGCGATTAGAAGAAAAAATGGCAAGTAATATAAGTGAAATAACTAATCTGCAAAACGATTTGATTTTTTTAAGAAATATAATTAGAACTTATTTGAAAATTGAATGGAACATAGCAAAATCAGTAAAATAATATAATTTTTAGCACCCACTTGGGTGCTTTTTTCATGCCTAAATAAATGAGGAGGTTTTACTTTAAAGAAAAACAAAGGAAAAGTTTAATTTAGTTTGGTATTATAGTTAAATAAAAAAGAAAAGAGGACAGAAATATGGTAGTTATATATGCAGAGAAACATAGTTTAGCAAAGACTATTGCCGAAGCACTAAACGCAGGTTCTCGTATTACTCATCCGAAGTTCCCAATGATAGCTCATTGGGAACTTTCTTTTAATGGAGAAGCATGTGTTATCGTACACGGAAGTGGGCATCTCGTAGAACTTGTTCCTGCGAAGGTTTACAATGACAAATTCAAAATATGGAGCTTGAACGAATATCCTTGTATTCCTGAAGCTTTTATTAAGCAAGAAAAGGAAGCTTCAAAAACTTGCTTTGAATATGTAAAAAGCTTCTTTGATAAAGCTGACTGGATTATTAATGCAACAGACCCAGACCGTGAAGGTGAGCTTATATTTGCATACATTTATGAAATGATGCAATGTAAAAAACCATGGAAGAGAGTTTTACTCGAGGATCTAACTGAAAATAAAATTAAAAGTGCCTTTAATAATTTGGTTGGAAGCGATAAGATGATACCATTACAACAGTCTGGCCGGGCAAGAGATATTGCAGATTGGCTTACTGGTTGTAATTTAACAGTTGCAATGACTTGTAAATTCGGAAGTAAGGATAATTTGCTTTCAGTTGGTAGAGTTCAGACCCCGACACTTGCCCTGGTGGTGAATAGAGAAAAGGAAATACAGAATTTTATTATGTCACCATATTGGAAGCTTACCGGAACATTTGCAGCTGAAGGACAGAGCTTCGAAGCAGAGTATTCAGATGGAAATTTTACTGACAAGAACACTGCAAACAACGTATTATCAAGCTGTAATGGAAAACAAGGTGTAGTTATGGACAAGACAATAAACAACAAAACTGAAAATGCACCGTTGCTTTATAATGCAACGCAATTACAAATTGCTTGCAGTAAAAAGTTCTCATGGAGTGCTGATAGAACAGCAAACGTTATGCAAAGCTTATATGAGAAAAAATATATGACTTATCCTCGTACAAGCTCCGAGCATTTGACTGATGCGATGCAGCCTGAAGTAACAGAAACATTATTAAAACTTTTTTCTTCTGCCGGATATATACAGTATTCACTTCCACAAACAGAGTGGAAGGAATACACTCCAAGACACTTTAATGACAGTAAAGTGGGAAGTCATCCTGCAATTATTCCTACGCTCAAAATTCCTGATATGCAGGCCTTATCTGAAGATGAAAAATTATTATATGATTTGCTTGCAAAATCTATAATACGTATCGTTTATCCAAAGGTTGAAATCGAAGAAACAAGCGTTGAAATAAGCGTGGATGAAAACCTTTTTAAAGCTTCAGGAAATGTCATAGTTAATCCTGGTTGGTATAATGTTGATGCTATGCCGGAGAAGAAAAAGAAAGAGCTTCCTGTGATTACTGAAAACGCAAGTTATGACGGTGTTTATACAATAAATGAAGGAGTAACAGAACCACCAAAGCGATATACGGAAGCTGACTTATTGGCAGCAATGGAGCTTGCCGGACAAAAGATTGAAAATGAAGAAGCACGTACACTTATGAAGCTTCAGAAAAAAGGCCTTGGAACGGATGCAACAAGAGCGCCGATATTAAAGAACCTTTTTGATAAAGAATACCTGAAGAAAAAAGGGAAATCGATTATTCCTTCAGATAAGGGAATTTACCTTATTGATACTTTGCCTGTTGAAACATTGAAATCAGCTGATAGCACTGGTGATTTGGAAAAGCAGCTTAATGATATATCATTAGGAAAAGAGAGCTTTGATAAATTCATCAATGAAATTAAAAATAATTCTCAAGAGTATTTTAATTTAATTGCATCCAGTAATCAGGAAAAGTTTGTTTCAAAAGAAAATCAGCTGCTTTGTCCTTTCTGTAAAAAACCAATGCGTAAATTAGCCTGGGGATACAGCTGTTCCGGGTATTCAAAGGAAGCTGCTGAAGGTAGCTGTAACTTCTCAATAAACAATAAGATATGCGATAAAGCGCTTACTGATAGTCAGGTTGAAATGTTGCTGTCTTCAGGAAAGACGAAAATAATTAAAGGCTTTACTTCAAAGAAAAATACGAAATTCGATGCAGTATTAAAACTTAATATGGATACAAGAAAAATTGAATTTGAGTTCCCTAAAAAATAGGAAGGAGAAATAATGAAAAATTATTTTGAAATTGATTTAATGGAAGTCGATAAAGAAAATATTTGGCACAATGTATATGTAATTATCGACACTCCAAACCCTGCATCGGAAGCAATGAAACATCTTTTGGGTGGTTACTTGAACGTTCGGCCTTCGAGCGTTAAGAATATTTCCAAAAGAGAATTTGAATTAAAAATACAGGAGGAAAGAATAATAGATGAAATACAGTGATAATGACATTGATAACGTTCGGCAATTTGATATTATTGATTTCTTAAGCCGGTATGAGGGCTTTTCATTTAAAAGAGCAGGAAGGGGTTACAGATGTGCTGAACACAATAGCTTATATATCTATCCTGATAGGCGAGGATGGCACTGGAACAGCCAGGACAAATGCGGTTCATCTGTTATAGATTACTGTCAGAAGATGAAAGGAATGTCATTCCCCGACACAATAAAAATGTTCTTATGTGAAAATACAATAGAAATTACAAAGGCTTCTATACCTGTTGAAAAAACAGTTGAGAAGCCTTTTGCTTTACCTGAAAAAGCACAGGAAAAAGCAAGTAGAATGTTTGCCTATCTTAATATAACCAGGAAGATAGATAACAATGTGATTCTTGCTCTGAAGAACCAAAAGAAGCTTTATCAGGATGAGAAAGGTAATGTTGTATTTGTAGGGTATGATGAAGAAAACAAAGCAAGATATGCTTGTACCCGTGGCACGTATTCAGATGTACGGTATCGAGGGGAAATAGAAGGCAGTAAAAAAGAATACAGCTTTTCCGTTGATGGTATCAATAAGAATAAGCTGTATGTTTTTGAATCTCCTATTGATTTAATGAGCCATTGCACATTAGCCAATATGATAATTAATAATGAGAAGGCCTGGACTGTACACAACAGGCTTTCTCTTGGGGGCACGTCTGACGTTGCGCTTGAACATTACTTATCAAAGAATACTGAAGTCAGTGAAATAATCTTTTGCCTGGATAATGATACAGCCGGACGTAAAGCAACAGACAAATATATAAAGAAATATTCTGAAAAAGGATATAGTTGTTCAACTGCATTCCCAAAGCAAAAAGATTATAATGAAGAGCTTGTATCTTTTTGTGAAAACGTAAAAAAAGATACAGTAAATAAGAAAAATACTTCCGCAAGCCTTTAAAATAAACATTTGTAGCCTTTCAGTTTTTTATAAGCATGTAAATGTACATGTGAAAACTCTGGAAGGCTATATTTCGTTATAAAAGAAAAAAGAAATAACGATTCTTTTGGGAGAGCTGTTATTTCTTTTAAAATATGTAGTAAGCAAACAAGAGAGATGTGGCAACAGCCTCTTGTAACTAACCTTATGCTTTTAGTATAAGGTTTTACCAATTATTTGTCAATACTGAAAGGAGAAAAAATGAAAAAACATAAAGTTATTAAAATTCACAATGAACTTTTTAATTATAATCTTAAGCCTTCAGCATTTAAAGTATATATATATTTATCAACCTTCTTCTGGTGGAAGAAGACAGCGTGCGTTAAGCTTCAGACTATTGCAGACCGCTGCAATATAAGTATCAATACAGCTCAACGTGCAATTAATGAGCTTACTTCAAAAGAATTAATTACAAAGTGTATCTGCCATAAAGACCATCGAAGAACCACTAACGTTTACACTGTTACAAAGCTTTCAGGAAAATACACAATTATAGAACGTTCAATGTTTTATCAGAATATAGATAATTCGACATTTAAAATATACTGCGCTATAGCTATGAGAAAAAACCATGCCGGAAAAGCGTTCCCAAGTTTATCAACTATCCAGGAAGATAGTAATTTATCAAAGAATACTATCATTGAAAAGGTGCAACTTCTCAATGATTCAGGATACATACTTAAATCACAGCATATTAATCAAACAGGATGCTTCGGTAACAATAACCATTCTGTACTTGACCTTACTGTCAGAGCTACACTCTTGTGGCTTATAAGCAAAGCTGAAGCAATGAGGGAAGTAATATGTAATTGCTTCAGTATGCTAATTAGTAGCTTCATTCAGGACGTAAAGAAAGTAACAACAAGAATAAAGCATAACAGTATATTTCTCTTATTCTGCCGGATAATCTCTTGGATTTTCATACCCATAAGTCTTTTATATAATCGATGCTTCAGCGTAAAAAATACTTCTTGATTTAGGTAGTTCAATTTTGGGTAAGCGTATTTAGAAACTCACTTAAATTACGTATCCTACAGAAAAGAAAATAGATATTTAGATATTATACTTACTGTAAATATACAAGTATACAAAAAAAGGGAAAGTGTCAGCTGGGTCTACGTAAGAAATGACTAAAAGAAGACATGTTGGCCTTGCATCTGAAGAATAATTGCGTTTTGTAGGTTAAGAAAAAAAGTCGGGTTTGCTGCATTCATTTTTCTTTCTGAAGGACAAGTTCGGTGCGGAAAGTTAAAAGTATTCGCTATTACTTTAATTAATACATTCTTCATATTGTCCATCAATCCACTCATCACATTGTTGGATTTGTTGCTGTAATTGATATTCATAATATTTTTCCTCTTCTATTTGCTCATTTATATGTCTTAATCTAATTCTTATATTTGAAATACTGCATGAATTGTATCTTTCGCTCACAATTTCATCCCATCTTTCCAGAGCAATATCACTATGTAATTCACTTATACAAGTATATATATCTTCAATTTCTTCTTCAACTATGTTATCTTCATTTAGCTTTTTTAAAAGTGTGTCAAATATATATATCACTACATCTTCGTCTTTTTTGCAACCTTTTATTTGCGATAATAGTATATTAATATCATCAAATTCAATTTCATTGGCTTGCAATAAAGGATTTCTTAATTGTTTATTTATTTGATTAACCTTTTGTATAAATCGTTCTGTTCTATCATGGCACTTAATTATTCCTGAATAATCACCATCATCCCATGATTCACTTTTAAAATCAGATGTATTACAAGGTAATTTTTTACATATATCTATTAGTTTATTATATCTTTCAACAGAAATATTACTTTTGCTACAAGCAAAAGTATCATATATATCAATTACTCTTTTTTGGCTATTAAAATACTTGAGATTATATGTATCAATATTCTCCTTTAATCTGTTAAGGACTTTTGTAATAGTATTTTTTGAATACATTGCAATTTTATAGAGAACTTTTATATCATTAATTATTTGCCATTCTGAATCTTCTTTTCTTATCATATCCTGTTGCATAATAAACTCTATTTTTTTATCATAAACCATTGTAATAAGTTTTTCTTGACCTAATACACTATTCAAATTAGCAATCTGTTTTCCGTATGCCTCATTGTTATAGTAATATACCTTTGTGTTAATGTATTGGTTACATATAAGTTCTTTTAATATATCTCCATCCGTTTTATCAAGAGAATGACCATAAATATAAAGATGATTCTGCTCTTTGTTATCATTGATTTTATTTAACCATTCCTTATATATACATCCTGTTTTCTTATGTATTCTTTGATAAAACTTTTTAAAGCTTATGAAATCTGTATTATTATCTTTTTCTTCCCCTATTAAATATTCATCTATTCCAAGCACCATATTATTATCAGTTGTATCATCATTTCTTACTTTACCATGTATGTAATCATATTTCACACTATGTTTACATGAATATAATCTTTCATATGTATCTGTATAGTTAAAACTTAATACACAGTCAATATCAAGCTCAAATACATCAGGTGATAGTTTTTCAGGCTGAAGTTGTTGTACATATTGTCCTAAATATATTTCAAGACACTCTATAAGAATATTTAAATCATTATATAAAATCCTTTTAGATTTGTGCATTGCTTTAAATGTTAGATTATCATCATATGCATAATCATCATTATTCAATATCTTTATTATTTCTTTTTGTTGTTGTGTCACCGCATTATCATTAATATTCAATGCTCGTGCATCAATGTAAAGCTTTTCAAAACTTTTTATTACAGCAGAAATTTCCTTTTCAAAATCTATCCATCCTATACCAATATATTTAATACAATTGTTAAACCATTTTATCCAGAAATTATTCTCTATTTTTATTTTTATTTCTTTCTTCCAATCAGACATACCGTCTTCCTTAATTGAACCAATATCATTTACACAATCAAGAAATTTCTTATACTGAGTAGGTAAATCATGCGCCAAATCAAAGCCATTACCAACAATAAGAATATTCATATTGCACCTCTTTTTGTATTTCATACCATTATACTACAAAATATTAACATTTACAACATTATATAGAAAAAGCTACCTATAATTAATAGGTAGCTTTATTATCTAGTTTTCTTCGCCCTTATCAAAGTACTCTTGCTTATGCCTGTTAATTGTTCTACTTGTTTATAGCTGTTAGTTTCAAGAAGATGCAAGGCATGTTCTATTTGTTTCTTATTATATGTCTTTGGTCTGCCTTCTCTGTAATCCTCTTTAAGCCTTGCTATAGCCTTACCTTCCTGTGTACGTTCTACTATCATATCTCTTTCAAACTGTGCAAAGCTTAAGAATATATTGCGTATAAGAGTGCTTGCTGACGAGTTATCCATGACACCAATATTAAGCACATGACTTTATACCCTTATCTATAAGGCTTGTAATGAGCTCGCTGGCTTGTCCTACGCTACGTGCAAATCTATCAAGCTTAGTTACTATAAGAGTATCACCATCTTTGAGCTCATGCATAAGCTTTGTGAACTGTGGTCGGTCTGTTTTTGTTCCTGTAAAACTATCAATATATATACAAGTTGCTCCATTTTCTTTTAATTGCTTTTCCTGATTCTCAAGGCTGTTTCCGTCCTTTGCCTGTCCTTTAGTTGATACCCTTGCATATTCATAAATCATGGTATTTCCCCCTCTCACTTATGACACTATTATATGGCACCTTGCAATGCTTGTATTATAGCACATAAAGAAAGTGGTGCCAATACTTTTAAGTAATGACACCACTTAATTATTAAATAAATTCAGGCAAATCTGCATAATGCTTTTTTGCATTAGAATAACCGAGAACATAAGCAATATTTGTCATAGTAAAACCTACAGGAAAACTATTTATCCATTTATCTATTTCTCTTATGTTTTTTCTGTTGTTACATTCTGCAACAAGTCTATTTTTAACTTTACTAACAATTTGAGTGTTTTTATCATACATTTTTTCAATTTGTTCTAAGCAATTACATTGTTCTTTTGATAATGGTATACTTATTTGCTTTTGCTCTTGATTATGTGTTACAAGAATTTTATTACTATAATCTCCTTTTATAGTAAGAGATAATCTAACATATCCCTCGTTTAGTTCATGGTCAATCAAAATTGAATTAGGCAATAAATTCGTGTATAATAATTTATGTGCTTCAACATATTCCTTAGTATCTTTTTTTATTCCAGTACAACAATATCCTGATAAATATTCAGCTAAGCTATCAATAAGTCCACTAAGCTTTAAAAAACTTTGTATTCTAATTACATTTAGTGTATCTAAATTTTCAATCCAATTATGACCTGGTAAAGTATCATTGTTTATTATTTTCCCATACATATTTTCTAAAACATTTAATCCCTGTGTAATTTCTCCACACGTAGGACGTATTTTGTGAGTACAACTATATACAGATAAAGCTAATAAACCTTCATCAGATACTTCGTCTAATACCTCAATAGCTTTTTTTATTGCAGTACTATATTTTCTATCCTTACCTACCTTTACTCTTTTTATTAACAATTCGCTCAATCTATCATAATCATTAAGTCTTTCAGTAGAAATAGCAGTTTTGTGAGCTGAACTTAATAGTATCTGAAAATCTGGGTTAGAAAACTCATCTAAAGCATTATCTATTATTTGCATCTTTGGTATAAGTATATTCTCTAGTTTTTCAACTCTTTGCTCAGCAAGAATTCTCGCTTCATCCGTTAATTCTTTTCTTATAGTAGTATTAAACACCTCCATACATATCTCTCTTGCTCTTTTTTCATTAATTCCTACATAATAATTATTTATCACTTCTGCCATAACCTGACTACTATTATCTCCACTCTTCTGCACTTGGTCAGCCATTGTTATTTCCTCCAATCATTGTTTGAATGGAATTATCCCCGCTCTTCTGTTTTTGAGCACTATTTACTTTTTTCTTATGTATAGCTATTTTATATCCACCTGTAAATCCACCTATAATGCCTATAACCAACACAATAATATCTTTTAAAATTTCTTTCATATTACACCTCCTTTTTCGTATATTATAATACCAAAATTTACAAATGGCAACATCTATAATAAAAGCCTTAACAATCCCGTTCCAAATTAATGAAATAAAATTTAAGACGTTTTCGAATGCTAATTCGAGAGAATCCTTATTTATAAAGGATTAATCCATATTTAAGCACTAAAAAAACACTATTTTTCGGTTCGATAAATAAAAGAAAAATAGACAATTCTTTGATGCTTGATGAGTGACATTATAAGATATTATAGCAACACAAGAAGTTCAACAAGCAAACTACAGAGTAAACCGATACAAGAAATAGTAAAATAAAAAATAATGTAGTAAGTGTAATTAGATTTTATAACATCAGTTCTAACTATATAAAATAAAAATGTGCTACTAATAGCACATTTATTAATGCAAATTAATTTAATACAAGTTGTTGACAATTTTTTCAATATACTCTATAATGAAAAAGTAAAGATAAAAAATAAAACACCCAGAAGCTTTATAGTTTCGCTAAAAACCTTAAAGCTCATCACCAATCAGATAAAAGAAGTATCTGAATGACTTACTGAGTGCCTTATCGTATGCCGAAATTATAGCATACTTTAATACATAATGCAAGACTTTCAGATAACGAACATCTGAAGGTCTTTTGCTTTAAATTTCCGTTTTAAAGCCGGTGGGTATTCATCTTTACTCAAACATAGAACTTTGAAAAACAAGTAAAACACTGTTTTACTTTATACCTGTACATAAAACTGTAACTGGATTTATGCCTAATAAAACGGGTGAGCATATGCCTGCACATTTTATTGTGTTAATATGCGATGACAGTAAATCTTGTTACCTATGAAGCAACGGGCAAGTAACCACTGTTGCTTTCGCCTGACTAAATCAGGACGACAGGGCATAGTTGATTTTATGATTCAAGTGGGATATAATAATATATCTCGATGCAGGAGGGTGTTGCACCACTCTCTTGTATCGTCGTTATATTATACCAAAAGGCTCATATTTCTATGAGCTTTTCGGTTTCGTATAACATTTTGGTGAGCCATTGGAGATTCGAACTCCAGACCCTTTGATTAAAAGTCAAATGCTCTGCCAACTGAGCTAATGGCTCGTCTTTTGACGACTTAATTATTATATCAAAACAAGAGAGAGATGTCAACACTTTTTTTAGTTTATTTTATTTTTATTTTATATTATAATAAGAGCTTTCATAGTAATTATGCAAATTAAATAAAAATCAGTAAAACATCAGCCTGACAACGAGAGCACTAAACACAAACCCCGCAAAATCAGCAGATAAAGATGCAGCAAGAGTTTGCCTTGTCTTTTTTACTTTTGTTACTCCATAATAAACGGCTATAGTATAAAATGTTGTTTCTGATGAACCCATCAGTACACTAGCAACTCTTCCAGCAAGCGAATCTGGACCGTTTTCTTTTAAAACGTTCTGAAATAGTGCGAGTCCGCCACTTCCTGAAATAGGTCTAATTAAAGCAAGTGAAACACATTCATTTGGAAAACCTAAATAGTCTGTTAGAGGCTTAATAAGATTGGACAGATATATAACTGCTCCACTAGCCTTAATCATATTAATGCAAAGCATTAATCCGAGAAGCGCAGGAAGTATCTGAACTCCCACTTTAATGTTGTTCCATGCACCATCCAAAAACTCGTTAAATAAATCAACTTTTTTGATAAAGCCATACAAAAGAATGAAAGCTATCAGTAATGGCATTATGTAATTTGTAATATTAATGATGCTCTCCTCCCTTTTTTGAATTATCAAAAATAAATACAAATAGTATTCCTATAATAAGTGAAATAGCTGATACTATTAATACTCCTGGAAGAATATCAAGTGGATCATTCGCACCATATTGTAATCTAAGAGTTGCAATAGTTGCAGGAATTAGTTGCATTGATGCAGTATTCATAACAGTAAACATTATCATATTTCTGCTTGCTGTATCAGTTGTTTTGTCTTCTATTTCAAGTTCGTGCATTGCTTCAAGCCCAAGTGGAGTAGCAGCATTTCCAAGACCGAGCAGATTAGCAGTAATATTCATAGTAATTGCTTTAAAAGCTTTTCCATGTGGATTTAACCCTTTAAATAGGAGCTTTGCAATAGGATTGAAAAGCCTTGCTATCTTGTCTGTTAATCCACTTTTCTCAGCTATCCTCATTAGTCCGCCCCATATTGCCATTGACCCTATTAAAATAAGGAATAGGTCAATAGTGTCTTTTCCACAGTCAAGAGCTGCATTCGATACGTCAAGTATCTTGCCATCAAAGAAGCCAAAGCATACTGATATTATAATAAGTATGCCAAAAACCCATTTCATCATAAGCATCCGCCTTATTTCGACAAATTTTTTCAATATTTCTATTTATTAACATTTTAGAAATTAATTTGTTACCATTTTTTAATTGAATAAAATAAGAAAAAATAGTATAATTTTACAAAGTGGAGAAAAATTCCACGAAAGACAATATTTTTATGTAAAAGGAGAGACATTATGAAATCTACAGGAATAGTCAGAAAAATTGACGAACTAGGAAGAATCGTACTACCAATCGAACTAAGAAGAAATTTTGACATCGGCGAAAAAGATGCACTTGAGATTTATGTTGATCAGGATGCTATCATTTTAAAGAAGTTTTCAAGGTCATGTGTATTCTGCAATAATGCTTCAGACGTTGTTGAATTTAAAGGCAAAAATATCTGTCTTGATTGCCTTACACAGCTTAAAAAATAAGACATAAAACATATTATTTTTATTTATTTGTAAGAGGGACAATGGTTCCTCTTTTTATTTTATTTTGGAAAATACTTGACAAATAATAAGAAAAAAATCATAATTAATATTATATAAGTATTTTTAAGGAGTATCATTTATGGCTGAAATTCAACAGAGAATTGATATAGCATATATCGGTGGCGGGTCAATGAACTTCGGATGGAAGCTTATGGGGGAAATCTGTCAGGATGAAACCCTGAGTGGTACAGTCCGCCTTTATGATATTGATAAAAAGCTTTCACTCGCAAATGAAGTGATTGGTAACAAAACTCGTGATCTTCCTGAGTGCAAAACTAATATGATTTTCATTGCTGTTGATACACTTGAAGAGGCTTTAAGAAATGCTGATTTTGTTATCATTTCTATTGCTACCGGTGATATAAATGAACAGATTTCTGATATTCAGGTTTCTGAACTTTATGGAATTTATCAGGCCGCTGGTGATAATACTGGACCAGGCGGTGTAATGCGTGCATTAAGAACGCTTCCTGAATACATAAAATTTGCAAAAAAGATTGAAGAGCTTTGCCCGAATGCGTGGGTTATATCAATGTCTGAACCTATGTCAGCCTGTCTTAAAACATTATATATGACATTCCCGAAAATAAAAGCTTTCGGCTGTTCAAATGATATTTTCCAGACTCAGGATATTATTGCTGATTTTACTAAAGAATACTATAATGTCGATAATATTTCCCGCCGTGAAATAAAAACAAATGTAATTGGAATAAATAAATTCTGCTGGATTAATGAAGCATTGTACAATGGTGACAACCTGTTTAATATATATGACACGAATGCAAGAAAATATGCTGATAATGGTTATGAAAAGAAAAAGCTTGACTACCGGAATAATCCTTATGCGTGTGCTCATAAAATAAAATTCGATATGTTCCTGCGATATGGCGTTATAGCTGCATCAAGCGATAGATATCTTGCTGACAGCTGTCCGCCTTGGTATCTATCAAGTCCGAGGAATGCCCTTCATTGGAAGGTTGGGATGATGACAACCGCCTTCATGCGGAAATTTAAAGCTGAAAAAATAACAAGAGCAAGAAAACTCATTAACGGTGATGAAAGCTTGCACCTTAACTGGTCTGGCACTGATTGTATTTCACAGATAAAAGCTATATTAGGGCACTGTAATGTTATCACAAATGTCGTAATGCAGAACATAGGACAAATTCCAAATATTCCTTTGGGTGCAGTTGTTGAAACCAATGCATTTATAAGCAAGAACAATGTCAAGCCTGTTTTTGCGGGAGCAGTACCTGAGGATATACTGGTCCTGATGGGTCGTCTTGTTGCAAACAACAATATGCTTGTTGATGCTGTAATTGCAAAGGATCTTGATTCTGCCTTTAATGCTTTTCTGAATGATTCATTGATAACACTTGATATAAACAAGGCAACTGAACTTTTCAAGCAGATGTTGTCTTGCAATAAATCACATTTAGAATACTATTGCTAATTTTAAATACATATGTTAAAATAAGAAAAACTAAATTAAAAGAATATAAACAATCGAATACAGGTGCGCAAGAAAGCGAGAATAGGGAATCAGGTGAAAATCCTGAACGATCCTGTCGCCGTAAAGAACAGCTTACTCCATTATGTCACTAAAAGGGAAGACGGAGTAAAGTGAATGTCTGAGTCGGAAGACCTGCCTGTAATTCACAGCATTAAGTTGTGTGAGCTATGACCCCACAGGGATATGGGGGATGTGGTTTGTTTGGGATAACTCAATAATTATTGCTATTATTGTGTTGCCTTGAATAATATAGCCAGACACCTTAAAATAATTTAAGGTGTCTAATTTTTTTTAAGGAGTAGTCATATGAAAAAACTTTTGACCATCGCATTAGCAGTTTCTATGCTTTTTATAGCGACAGCCTGCGGAAAGAACAATGATGAAAGTTCATCAAAAGGTAACAGCTATGATGCTGTTACAACCGTAAAAGACAGAAATGGTATGGAATATAATATTCCAGAAAAAATCACTAAAATTGTTTCAACATCACCGTCAAACACTGAGGTTCTTGTTGGACTTGGCTTAGGCGAGAAGATAATAGCAACAGATACTTTTTCAACTGATATAAAAGGCTTGAAGTCAGATGTATTAAAGTTTGATATGCAGAATCTTAATATGGAAAAGATTATTGAGCTTGCTCCTGATGTTATATTTATTAATGAAATTAATTATTCAGGTGAAAAGAACAAATATGACTTGCTTAAAAAGTCAGGTATTCAGATCATTAATATTCCAGCGGCAGAAAGTCTCCAGAATATAAAGGATGATATAATACTTATTTCAACTTACACAAAAACAAAAAGTAAAGGTAAAGAATTTATTACAGAGATTGATAAAGTAATAAAAACAGTAAAAGACAAGGCAAAGGAAAACACAGGTGAAGCTAAAAAAGTTTACTTTGAAATTGGTTCAGCACCATATTATTATACATGTGGAAACTCAACTTATATCAATGAGATTATTGAAATGTGCGGTGCAAAAAACATTTATGCAAATCAGAAGGGCTATCTTTCAAACACAGAAGAATCAGTGATTAACGGTAATCCTGATATAATATTAACTAATGTATCATATGACGGCTACTCATATAAAGAAATTCTTAGCCGTAAGGGTTGGAACATTATAAATGCTGTAAAAAACAACAAAGTTTATTACGTTGATTCAAACGCAACCTCAAGAGCATCACAAAACGTTGTACAGGGTATAAAAGAAATTGCAAACGCAATTAACCCTGGTACCTTTGAATAATAAGAGAGTAAAAACTGCCTTGATAGCAACACCGATAATCGTAGTTTTTACAATAATTCTCGGTGTTGCAATAGGTAGTGTTAACATTCCACCACTTGATATTGTGAAAATCATATTTAGTAAGCTTACAGGAACTCAAGCTGATAAAAGCATATCAATCCCAATGCAGACAATCGTGTGGGAGCTTCGTCTACCACGAGTGTTGCTTGCTTTCTTGGTTGGTGCAGGCTTGTCAGCAAGTGGGGCTGTAATACAGTCAATACTAAGAAACCCACTTGCATCGCCTTTTACTCTTGGCGTATCAAGCGGTGCTTCATTAGGTGCGGGAATAGTAATAGCATATTCGCTTTCACTGCCATTTCTTTCAAATCTTACACTTCCAATGGCTGGGCTGTTAACAGGCTTTTTGACAGTTTATATAAGTATACTATTTGCTTCAAAGGTGGATAAAAACCTTCAGGGCACGACAATAGTGCTTTGTGGCATGGTGCTTTCGATGTTCGTCAATGCTGTATTCATGATGGTTGCTGGAATGTCAGGTGATAAAATGCAGGAAATCATTAAGTGGCAAATGGGCACATTTTCTTCGAAGGGCTGGGAATATGTAAAAATACTTACCTTAGTTTTAATTTTGTGTGTGATTATTCTTCTATTTTTTTCAAAGGAACTTGATATACTCTCCTTTGGTGAGCAGGAAGCCTTATCAATAGGTGTAAACTCAAAAAAAGTAAAATGGATACTTATTATCATAAGCTCTGCTCTCACAGGTTTTGCAGTAGCATTTGCTGGAGTAATTGGTTTTGTTGATCTTGTTGCTCCGCATATTGTACGTCGTGCGATAACCTCAAAGCACAAGTATGTCACAATTCTTTCAGCTCTTTTCGGCGGAATTATTATGGTTGTGGCTGATCTTGTTTCAAGGACTATTATTTCGCCACGAGAGTTGCCAGTTGGTGCTGTAACAGCATTAGTCGGTGCCCCTTTCTTTGTGTTTATTTATTTTAAAAGGAGAAAATCTCATGATTAGGGTTGAAAATCTTTCCTCCGGATACGATCAGAATGATATAATAAGTAATATAAATATCACAGCCGAAAATAATGAGAAAATCTGTATAATCGGGCCTAATGGGTGTGGTAAAACAACTCTTCTTCGTGCTTTGTCTGGAATTCTTGACTATAAAGGGAGAATATTTATTAATGATTTCGAATTAAAAAGTCTCTCGCGGAAAGATATATCCCGTAATATTGCCCTGATGTCACAGATTTCATCAGTTTATTTTAGTTATTCAGTGTATGACACAGTTGCTCTAGGCAGATATACGCATAATTCAAAACGAATATTCTCAGAAGAAAGTGAAGAGGATAAGAAGGTAATCAATGATTGTATTAAGGCTGTCGGGCTAACAGATATAAAAGATAAGCTTATTACAGAGCTTTCAGGCGGTCAGCTTCAGAGGGTTTTTTTAGCAAGAGTGTATGCCCAGGAGCCTGAAATTATTTTACTAGATGAACCTACCAACCACCTTGATTTAAAAAATCAGATTGAATTTATAGATTACCTGAAATTATGGTCTTCAAAAAATAATCGAATAGTAATAGGAGTGTTTCATGATTTGAATCTGGCAATGCAGTTTGCCGACAGAGTTATTCTCATGAACGGGGGGAAGATTACCAGTAACGGCACACCTGATGAGATTTTGACAGGGAATGAACTTAAAAACGCTTATGATACCGATGTTAAGGAATACATGAGGAAGGCATATTCATTCTGGGAATAAGCATTTTAATAAAACAGAATAATTAATAAATAATAAGTTTGTATTAGGGTACAAACTTTTTCTTTTTAGTGAAAATACTCTCAAAATATGATATAATAAATGTAATTAATTACACAAAAGGATGTTCACATAATGAAAATACTTTTCCCGTTCCTTAAAAATTACAGAAAGCAATGTATTCTGGGACCATTTTTTAAATTCACTGAAGCAGTTTTTGAGCTAATCGTTCCAATAGTTATGGCAAGAATTATTGATGTCGGTATAAAGAACAATGACAAGCCTTATATCTATAAAATGGGTGGAATAATGATTGCTCTTGGTGTAATTGGACTAGTTGTTGCACTGACAGCTCAGTACTTTGCTGCTCAGGCTGGATTCGGCTTTGGCACAGAAGTAAGAAATGCAATGTTTAAACATATTCAGAGTCTTTCAACAGCAGAAATTGACAAGTATGGTGCGCCTTCACTTATAACACGAATGACTAATGATATAAATCAGCTTCAGATCGGCGTAAATATGACAATCAGACTTTTTCTTCGTGCTCCATTTCTTGTGATTGGTGCAACAATAATGGCATTCACTATTGATGCAAAGCTTGCATTGATTTATCTCATCGCAGCACCTGTCATAGCTTTAATAATTTATATTATTATGTCACGCTGTGTGCCTTATTTTAAGAAGCTTCAGAAAACTCTTGATAATATTTCACTTAAAACAAGAGAAAATCTCTCCGGTATCAGAGTCATAAGAGCATTTTCAAAGCAGAATTCGGAAATTGAAAAGTTTAATGAAATCAATGATGATTATAGGGACACCGCACTTCGTGTCGGCAGAATATCTGTTCTTTTGAATCCTTTATCATATGTCGTACTTAATTTTGTAATCATTGCAATAATATGGTTTGGAGGCAAACATGTTTATAATGGTAACCTCACACAGGGTGAAATTATTGCTCTTGTAAACTATATGACACAGATTCTTCTTGCGCTTATTGTTGTTGCAAATCTTGTTGTAATCTATATGAAATCATATGCTTCGGTAGGGCGAGTTATTGAAGTCCTTGAAACTGAAAGTAATATTAAAAATGGCGAATTAAAAACAATAACAGAAAATACAGATACTATTGTCGAATTTAAAAATATAAATTTTACTTATCCTGGTTCTTCAGAGCTTATACTTGAAAATATTGATTTTAAAATAAAAAAAGGTGAAACTATCGGTATTATAGGTGGTACGGGTTCAGGAAAATCCACAATTATCAACCTAATAATGAGGTATTATGATATAACAAGTGGTGAGTTGTTGCTATTCGGTAAGAATATAAAAAAATACAATCTTGATGTTTTAAGAAGCAAAATTGGACTTGTACAGCAAAAGGCAGTACTTTTTGCGGGAACTATTCGCGAAAACATGCAATGGGGAAAGCAGAATGCAACAGACGAAGAAATTTTCAAAGCACTAGAAGTAGCACAGGCAAAAGAATTTGTTGATTTATTTTCAGAGAAGCTTGATAAGAGAATAGAACAAAAGGGCAAGAATCTTTCAGGCGGTCAGCGACAGCGTCTGACTATCGCAAGGGCTGTTATATCTGAACCTGCATTACTAATTCTTGATGACAGTGCAAGTGCACTTGACTTTGTTACTGACGCAAAGCTCAGAAAAGCAATATATCATCTTAATAAAGATATGTCGGTAATTATTATTTCACAACGTGCAACCTCAATAAAGAACGCTGATAAGATAGTTGTATTGGATGATGGTATTATTTGCGGTATCGGCAAGCACGATGAACTTATCAATACCTGTGAAGTATATCAGGAAATCTGCAAATCGCAGAACAATACTTCTGACGGAGGTGACGGTAATAGTAATGAATAAAGGAATACTAAAACGAATTTTAAAGTATTTGAGACCATATAAATTCTTTTCCATACTTGCTTTAATGACTGCACTTATTGGTGTTTCACTGACACTATATGTGCCTGTTTTAATTGGTAAGGCTGTTGACATGATTGTCGGAAAAGTCAATGTCGATTTTAATGGACTTGTACCAGTTCTCGTTACTCTTGGCGCATTTGCATTGGTGGGTTCTTTATTCCAATGGTTTATGTCACTTTTCACTAATAGGCTTGTATACAATACAATAAATGATATAAGACAGGAAGCCTTCAACAAAATAGAAAGTGTTCCTTTAAAGTATGTAGATTCAAAATCTCAAGGCGATTTAATAAGCAGAATTGTAACAGATACTGAAATTATATCAGATGGCCTGCTCCAGACTTTTAATCAGGTTTTCACGGGTTTGATTACAATACTCGGCACATTATTATTTATGCTAACAATAAATGTCTCAATTGCTTTGATAGTTGTTGTGTTAACTCCATTATCTCTTTTTGTAGCGTCATATATTGCAAAAAATTCATTTAAAATGTTTAAAGTTCAGTCAGAAACTCGTGGCGAAATGACAGGCTATGTTGAAGAAATCATATCAAATCAGAATATTGTAAAAGCATTCAGTCAGGGTGAAATTACACAGGAAAGGTTTGAAGAAATAAATTCAAGACTGTATTCCTGTGGAGTTAAAGCACAGTTTTATTCATCACTAACAAATCCGTCAACGCGTTTTGTTAATGGACTTGTCTATACAAGCGTAGGAATTATTGGTGCACTGAGTGTCATTAGTGGAAAGCTATCTGTCGGTGCGCTTTCAAGCTTCCTTGCATATGCAAACCAGTATACAAAGCCTTTTAATGAGATATCTGGTGTAGTAACAGAACTTCAGAATGCCTTTGCGTCAGCAAAAAGAATTTTTGAAATAATTGACGAGCCTTCAGAAGTATCAAAACACAATGACAAAATAATGACGGAATGTAACGGAAGCATTAATATATCTGATGTTTATTTCTCATATTCACCTAAAAGAAAACTAATTGAGGGCTTTAATCTCACAGTTAAACCTGGTCAAAGAATAGCAATAGTCGGGCCAACAGGTTGCGGAAAGACTACACTTATTAATCTTCTTATGAGATTTTATGATGTCAATTCAGGAAAAATAATTGTAAGTGGAAATAACATTAATAAGCTTACCCGCGACAGCCTTCGTGCCCAATATGGAATGGTATTGCAAGAAACCTGGCTTAAAAATGGCACAATCAAAGAAAATATCGCCTTTGGCAAGCCTGATGCTACTGATGAAGAAATTATCAATGCAGCAAAACAGGCATATGCTGATGGCTTTATCAGACGTCTTTCTGACGGATATAATACTATTGTTTCTGACGATGGCGAAAGTATTTCACAAGGTCAGAAGCAGCTTTTGTGCATAGCAAGAATTATGCTTATACTGCCGCCAATGCTTATTCTTGATGAGGCGACAAGTAGCATAGATACACGAACAGAAATAAAAATTCAGAAAGCTTTTGCAAAAATGATGACAGGGAGAACAAGCTTTATAGTAGCTCACAGATTATCCACTATAAAAGAAGCTGATGTTATTCTTGTAATGAATAATGGCAAAATTATTGAACAGGGAAGTCATGATGAACTTTTGAAGGGAAAAGGCTTTTATAGTAACCTATATAACAGCCAATTTGCTAATGAAAAAGATGATGATTAAGCCTTAATTGACAGTTTATACAAGTAAATGTTATAATTCTCTTATTGGAGGCGTAACATGAGAAAGACAATAAGTAAAACCCTATGCGTTTTAACAGCATTGTTATTGGTGGCTTTGTGTGGATGTAAAACAACAATAGCATCAAAGCAAGATTCACAAACTACTGCATCGAGTATTGAAGATTCATCAGTTGTAACAACATCCCGTGGTGATTATTACGTTAAAGGTAAGGGTGATGTGTTCCCTATAGTTGAGCGTATTGTAAAAGCTTATAATGATAAGGATAAATCATCTCTTGTAGATGAAAAAGAGAAATATATCTATGAGAATTCCACAAGTTTTATTGATAAAAATATAAAAGAAGATATGAATGATTTCGATAAAGCAAAAATAATACATGATTATATCATTAGAAATGCAAAATATGATACTGATAATTTTAATGAATTAGTAGCAGAAAACCCTGATTCCGTATCTCCTTATGGCTTTTTTAAGAATGGAAAAGCCATATGTCTTGGCTATACACTTACTTATCAGTTGCTTTGTCAGATGGCTGATGTTGAGTGCATAGCTATTCATGCTAAAGCTAACGAGGGAGAAGAACATGGCTGGAATATGATTAAGCTTGATGATGAATGGTATCATGTTGATGTAACATGGGATGATCCTTTACCGGATGAGGAAAATAGAGCCATTAGAGATTTTTTCTGCGTTTCGGATAATTTTATGAAGGAAACAGGTCACGAGTGGGAGAAAAGTAAATATCCATCAGCAACATCTAATCAACCAGAAAGTGCAATTTATCAATAATACTTATCAAAAAAGGTGAACTATGAAAATTAAAGTAATATTTACTGGTGGAACGATAAGTTCAGAAATTACAGGACATGGTATATGTGTAAGTTCGGATAAAAGTGTTAATAAGCTTATGATTAATAACTTCTATATTCAGACAGGCTTGTTAGATGTTGAATTTACAATTTCCCAGCCACTAAACACTTTGAGTGAGAATATGACGGTTTCTGACTGGAATGTTCTTCTTGAAGAACTACGTTATACTGATTTTTCTCAGTATAACGGTATTATTATTGCACATGGAACTGACACTCTCGCATATACAACAAATATGCTGTCAATAATGTTAGCGGGGATAAGCATTCCTGTTGTAATGGTGTCGAGCAATTATGTCTTGTCAGATAAAAGAGCAAATGGAAACGATAATTTTATCAATGCTGTTTTCTTTATTTCTCAATGTAAGTATTCTGGTGTATTTGCTGTATATAAGAACAACGATAATGAGAATATTGTTTATCTTGGGTCAAGATTAAGACAGTGCGAAGCCCTTACCAATGAATATTCAAGCACAAAGCGAATTGATTTTGGAAAGATTGAAAATGGAAGATATATCAGAAATGACAATTTTTCAAATCCATTGGAAAAAGACTTTTGCAAAAAGGAATTACTGCTCTATAAAATAAAAGAGCTTACGCCTTGTGTTTTAATTCTAAAAGGTTATACAGGCTTTGATTACAACAGTATTGTTCCAACCCATAATATTAAAGCAATAGTACATTATACCTATCACGGTGGAACAGCTTCAAGCTATTCAGATAATACTTACTGCACATCATATATTGATTTTTACAACAAATATAAGAATAGAATTGATTTTTATATTGCACCTCTTGAATCTCAACAGGAAAATTATTATTCCTCAGCAAGCAGTATTATAGAAAGTGGAGTAAAGCCATTGTTTGATATCAGTGAAGAGATGGCTTATATAAAGCTTCTGATAGCATATAGCACTGATGATTCAGAATTGAGAAGATATATTCTTGATAATGATATTGCTTTTGAAAAAACTATTTAGGGGAGCGGTATTATCAGAAAATTAAGGACTTTTATATATTTTTTAATTCTATCGGCTGAAATTATTGCATTATTTATTGTTGTTGTTTTGATTATTGATGGCTTTAAAAAAATGAATACGCAGGAGAAACCTCATAAAAGAACTGATCAGGCTATTGAGGTATATATGCCATATAGTGATGAATATATAAATAATAAAGGCTACGTTTTAAACGTAGCCTTTAATTCTTTTATTTGCTCTTTTTATTGAAGTATGTTGGTGTAATTTTCTCATAATAGTTTGCGTATTCCATGTGCTTCTCAAAGTCAGTCATTATACCAGAAATAATCTTTGTGAATTCATTTGAATAGTATTCGCTCTTCATTGTTTCAGCATTTTTTTTGTAGAATTCGGTTGGATCAACTCTTTTTAGTACATGCCAGCCATATTCTGTTTCAACAAGGTCACTGATTTCGCCGACTTTAAGCTTTAATGCCGCATCCTGGAATGCCTTAACATACGAGTCGTCATTGGTAACAAAATATCCTTCTGGGTTATCAGTCATTCCTGGATCCTGGTTGTATTTTTTAATTAAATCTTCAAAGCTTTCATTAGCTTTTGCCT
>JAEWZG010000045.1 GCA_023395435.1 Bacillota bacterium | reverse complement strand
GTCAAAGACTTTTGTGCTCGCAGTAAAGAATTTTATTTTAATAATGAGCCTTAATGTCATAATGATGTTTATTTGTGGATTAATATCATAAAATAACTTTAAATGAGGCTTGGTGTATGAAATTTTTCAAGAAAACAGATATTATTATAATATCCATACTTCTTATTCTGTCTGTCGGTGGATATATAGCTTATAGAATAATATTTTCAAACACTAAAGTACTTGCACATATATATTACGAATCAAAGTTAGTTAAAGTTGTTGACCTTTCGGAAAAGAAGGATTATTCCTTTAGGCTTGAAGAAAATGACCACGTACTTATTCGTGTCTATAAAGATGGTTCAATAGCATTCGTGGAATCTGATTGCCCCGATAAGATATGTATCCGTTCGGGAAAGCTCAGCATAGCTGGCGAAAGTGCAGCATGTCTTCCTAATAAGATCGTAATAAAAATTGTAAAAAAAGATAAAAACGACAAAGATGATCTTGACATAATAGTCGGGAAATAGGTGATAGCATGTATAACAAAACACAAAATAAGCCTGTTTCTAATCTCGACAAAACAAAAAGAATGGTTCTCACAGGGCTTTTGTTTGCCTTAGCACTCATATTGTCACTTGTTGAGAATTCCATCCCCCAGCTTGCAATTCCAGTTCCGGGAGTAAAGCTTGGGTTATCAAACATAGCTGTAATGTATGCACTCTTTTTTGTTGGGGCAGGACAAGCTTTTTCAATAGCAGTATTAAAAGCTGGTTTTGTACTTATTACAAGGGGCACAGTGGCAGCATTTTTAAGTCTTCTCGGTGGTTTACTATCGGTTGCTATTATGTTGATTATTTTATTTATTTTTAAAGAGAAGGTTTCCTATCTTATCATCAGTATAGCTGGTTCGGTTTTTCACAATATCGGTCAGTTTATCGGTATTTCACTTATATATACAAGCATGGGACTTTGGGCATATCTGCCCTTATTATTAATAGCAGGAATAATTGCAGGAATTGCAACCTCCACCTTGTTAAGATTTATTTTACCGGCTTTTAAAAAGCTTGGTTTAAAATAAAAAACAAAATTTCGGAGGTTTATATGAAGAAAGTATTAGCTCTTGGCTTGAGCCTTTCACTTGCAACTTTAATGTTAGCAGGATGTGGCTCAGACAACGATTCATCATCAAAATCAGATGGTGGAGAAAAGACTACATCAGGTTCACTCAAAACAGGACTTGCTGTAATCTCAAAAACTGACAACTCAAAGGATGTTTCTGATAAGGACGGCCTTGCACAGATTGACTCAACAATTGTTGCAGTAACCGTTGACAAAGACGGCAAAATTGTTGAATGTATCATTGATGCTGCACAGACAAAAATTAATTTTGACGCAACAGGAAAGCTAAAGACAGACCTTAAGACTGAGTTCAAGACAAAAAATGAGCTTGGAGATAATTATGGAATGAAGAAGGCTTCTTCAATCGGCAAAGAGTGGTACGAACAGGCTGCTGCACTTGCTAAGTATGTAACAGGAAAAACTGTTGATGAGGTTAAGGGAATTAAGCTTTCAGATGATGGAAAAGCTGCTGACGCTGATCTTTCAACATCTGTAACAATTTCAATTTCTGGTTATATTGATGCTATTGAAAAAGCTGTAAAGAATTCTAAGGAACTCGGTGCTAAAGCTGGCGACAAGCTTGGTCTTGGCGTAGTTACAAACATTGCAAAATCAGCAGACGCTGGCGAAAAAGATGGTGTTGCTCAGGCTTACTCAAGCTACGGTGTAGTAACAGTTGACAAGTCTGGCAAGATTACTTCAGCTACAATAGACGCTTCACAGACAAACGTTAATTTCTCAAAGGCTGGTAAAATTACTTCAGATCTAACAGCTAAGAACATGACAAAGAATGAGCTTGGTGATGAATATGGCATGAAGAAGGCTTCTTCAATCGGTAAAGAATGGTACGAGCAGGCTGCTGCATTATCAAAGTATGTAACAGGCAAGACTCTTGACGAAGTTAAGGGTATTAAAGTTGAAAACGGCAAGCCTACTGACACAGATCTTAAGGCTTCAGTTACAATTAGTATTACTGATTACATAGCTGTAATCAGTAAGGCTGTAGGTACTGCAAAGTAAGATATTAAATATTTTTAAGAGGTGGATAGTTCCGCCTCTTGAATTTTTTATATAACAGGAGATAATAAATAATTTATTGTATGCTGTTTTATAATAATCAAAAATATGTTATTATTAGAGATATAAAATTCAAGGAGAGAAAATGAAAAAAAAAATTATTTCACTCATTATTGCAATATTATGTGTGCTGAATTTTTCTGCCTGTGGTAAGTCAGAACCCCAACGATATGAAGCACAGTTCCTAAATCTTTTTGATACTGTTACCACCATAATAGGCTACACAGACTCAAAAAAAGATTTTGAAGAATACGTTCAGTTCATTCATGATGACCTGAAAGTTTATCACGAGCTTTATGATATCTATAATGATTATGACGGAATAAATAACATAAAAACAATAAATGACAAGGCGGGAATTGAACCAGTTAAGGTTGATAAAAAAATCATTGACCTCCTTTTATTTGCAAAGCAAAAATATACTGAAACCAATGCATCTTTCAATATAGCAATGGGAAGCGTCCTTGAAATATGGCATGAATACCGGACTGAAGGAATTGATGATCCTGAAAATGCAGAGCTTCCACCAATGGAAAAATTAAAGGCTGCAAAAAATCACACTGATATTAATAAAATTATTATTGATGAGGCAAACTTAACAGTTTACCTTGCTGATAAGGATATGAGTATTGATGTCGGCTCAGTGGGAAAGGGCTATGCGGTAGAACGGGTTTGCCAAGATGTCGAGAAAAAAGGATTTAAACACGGGCTTGTTAGCGTCGGTGGAAATGTAAAAGCGATAGGCAACAAGGGTATTGATAATCAGATGTGGAATGTCGGTGTTGAAAACCCTGACAGGGAAAGTGAAAAAAAGAGTCTTGTTACACTGAAGATTGAAAATATGTCGCTCGTCACAAGTGGTGATTATCAAAGGTATTATACTGTTAATGGAGTGCAGTATCACCATATCATAAATGATGATACCTTAATGCCTTCAACATACTTTCGTGCTGTGACTATTCTGTATAAGGATTCTGGGTATGCAGATGCATTATCAACAGCAGTATTCAATATGCCTTACGAAAAAGGGCTTGAATTTATCAATTCACATGAAGATATTGAAGCAATGTGGGTGTTTAAAAACGGCGATATAAAATATAGTGAGAATTTTAAAAGCTATATTAAATAATAACTTTGTATAAAAATTAAAGGAGTGTTTTTATGATTAGACATATTGTTTTCTGGAAGCTTAAGGACGAGGCTGAAGGCAACGATAAGATAACCAATGCTGAGATTATTAAGACAAAGCTTGAGGCACTTAATGGTAAGATTGAAGGACTGATAAAAGTTGAAGTTAATCAGAACTTTAATCCGAATGGTTATGATGTTTGCTTGTATTCAGAACTATCTTCGAGAGGAGCACTTGATTTTTATCAGACTCATCCTCTTCACGAGGAATGCAAGGATTTTATCGGAAAGGTTGTTACCGATAGGGCAGTGACAGATTGCGAAGTATAATAAAATAGTATAACACATTTTAAAAAGGTCGGAGCACGAAATCAACCACGAACATAATTATAAATAGAAATTCAAACTTTACTGGTTGATTGAGCGACCGTCTTTCATACTTAGTGTCGGAGTGCTTAAAATGTCAAATCCGTGTTGTTGAGCGTTAGCGAAACTTGTCTGAGGATTTGACTTGATTTTCTTTCGTCATTTCTTGTATCAAGACAAGAAATGACATAAGGAATTTTTATTAGTCAATAGAATTATTTTCGGTGGCTTTGCGGTCGCCCCCGCACCCCTTCGCATATTAATCTTAAAAATAGTATAAAGGTCGTTCTGCACACCTTTGCGTACAAAACTGAATAAATAAAATAAAGGGCGGAGAGAAATCTCCGCCCTTTTATTGTGCAAACAACCACCGACTATGTCGGTGGAGCGGAAAAAGCTTTAGCGTGGGGAAGGGAATAAAAACTCCTTTTGTTGTATAATAAAAGTGCGGTCTGGCAACTGCACAAAAACAACAAA
>JAEWZG010000075.1 GCA_023395435.1 Bacillota bacterium | reverse complement strand
TGCCCCTGCCAATAGTTTAGATAAGTTTATAGTAATATATTATAAGCTTATCTAAAACTATATTATTAATATTAACAAAGCAATTATTTAATACGACTGCTTTTTTAATATTAATAATATATAATATACAGGGCAGGCAAAATGCCCACCCTGAAATATATAGTTGATTTTTTTGATTCGTCTTTTGCGAATAAGACGAAGGGACACTACTTTGCGTCGGCAGTCCCATACCATTATGCCTATTTGAATAGCTAACGACACGGACACAAGCTTCACGAGCCGTCTGATTTAACAGATGTGTGATTTTGTTATCAGAGTTCACGAACTATCATAACTCTGTGTCTGAAGCAATGCAACAGGCAATTTACAGTATGGTCACTGTATATTTAATCGTAATGGTATTTATATAAATCCTTTGCAGAGGATTTATAGCGAAAAAATTAAGAATTCCCATATATCTGACATCTGAGAATTCTTGTAAAACTCCATTCAAAATGCTATAATATAGCACACGAATTGCATTTTCACTAAGTCGTTCAGATATGCTTGTATCTGGATTGATTATGAGTTACATGGTTATTGCAAGTAATCATGCAACTTGTGGAAGTGCTTTTTAATTTAATTGCATTATAACGGGCTTGATAAATTATGTCAAGCTTGTTTTATTATTTTATTTCATTTTAATTATCTTGATATAGTATAATTTCACAAAAAATAATAAATTATGTCGCATATTAAACAAAATATTGGAAATAGCTTGAAAGTGTGCTTTTTATTTATTATAATAGTATTTATAATTTGGAAACAATTCTTGTCTTGTAAAATGCTTGTAATAGCAATAATCGTAAGTTAAAAAGATAATTAGATTCTAACTAAACTTCATGAAGAAAAAAATGTCTTTATAATAATGTGTACAGATAAAAATTATAGATTGCCTAAGTATATAAATACAAGGAGTGATATTATGAATTCTATAAAAGAATCGCTTGATAAACTAATACGTGGTGATTCAAATAGATTGGATGCCTATCTGCTTGAGGTTTGTAAGGAAGAAAAAATTGATACAACAAAAGCCGAAATGCATATTTATATGCTCCGCCTTGATGGAAATAACAGACCGCGCATCAATGATTTTGCCTCTTATCTTTCTTGTTGTGTTGTTGATTATTGTATCCGACCAGAAGAAATATCTCGTGCAAGGTAACAAGATGAGTTGTATAATAAAACACAAAATATGATGAAGTTGTACTAAAAGGCGGAAAGCCTGTTTACCGACTAAAAAACACTGGCGAAGGTGGTGAGCTATTGCTATCACTAATGACGCAAAGTATGTTGGGAATTCCTCAGGTATTATGTAAAATGCCCTTGAAAACAAGTTCTCAGGTCCGCTACCATGGTGCAGATGGATTATATGGAAAATATGATGACTCGTTAAAAAAATTCTGCTTATATTGGGGAGAATCAAAGTTATATTCAAATTTTGATGATGCTTTATCTAAGTGCTTCGACAGTATTTAGCCATTACTTGTTGATGAGGGCGCGGTTGATTCACACCGAGAACGAGATTTAACACTTTTTAGAGATAATATTGATTTTGACAATGATAAACTTGAAGCTGCAATACTAGCATATCTTAATCCAGATGACTCTCATTATTTAAGTTTGGAATATCGAGGGGTATGTCTCGTTGGTTATGATGAAGTAGCATACCCTAAAGATTTATATGGGGTCGAAACCGAAATTTGCAACTCAATTAAAAAAAGAGTAGCTGAATTCAAATCAAAAATGTTGACACGCTTAAAACACAGATCACCCTTAGATGAGTTTAGAATGGATATAATACTAGTTCCATTTTCGGATGTAGAAAAATTCAGAAAAAAGTTCTTGGAGGTGATTTGAGTGTCTCTTAATACTTTAATAATGCATTTAACTGATTCGCCATGCTTTTCGAAACGTTATAATTATTTATTGCTATATTCTGTTCGGACTCAGTTTCCATCTCTCACTTTTAATGATACATCAGAAAAAATAGACTGGAGCTATTTAATTAAATGTGCGAGTTTATTTGCACAATCAAAAGATGGGCAAGTATTAGATATGGCATATAGGATTTGTCAGACGTGCATGGAAAAACAAGATATTGCCCAAGAATATCATAATGCATGTGCTACAATATTTGATTTTCTAACAAATTCCCCAGCAATTTCGTTATCAAAAGAACGCGAGTATATTTCAGATGATTATTTATTGTGCGTTCCTATACAATGCGAATGGATGTAAAACGAAAGCAATTTTCAAACACCATAAGTGATGGGGATCAATTTATTTTTTAAATGACTTTCAAAAGGAAGTTTACAGTTCTTTCGACAATGCAAAACTTTTATCTGTTTCCGCACCAACATCTGCTGGAAAATATTTATATTGCTCCAACTTATAAAGGAATATTTATATCTTAATCCAATGGTTAAAATCGCTTATATTGTTCCAACACGAGCATTGATTCAACAAGTTGAATTAGATATTAGAACAATAGTTAAGAAGAATGGCCTGATGGCTCGTTCCATACTTGTTATTGATTGGATGCGTGGTTACGGATCGGCACGGATAATCAGTGATAATATTAGATGGAATAAGGAACATGAGACAGATAAAATGGTGCCAACAATTATTAGTGATACAATGCGTGAAATAGAAGAATTTGCACGGTTTCGCTTTTTGAAATATACCACCTGTTATTTGGATGTGCTTAAATTTTATTTCCAATAAACTGATAATGTTAATGCAATCAAAGATATTCCAAGTATAAGCTTATGGCTGGAATTTGGCGCGTCAAAGATTACGCAGATAACATTAATGTCTATGGGATTTACACGTACTGCGGCACTTGTTCTACTTATTATTGCTATGGTTATTATTATTGCGTATATTTTTTTACTACAATATCTCTTATACGTGATTTCTCTCCACCAAACACTTTATCTTAAAAAAGCAATTTACCACTGCTCCATAATATATATCCAGTGCGTCAGCAATCTGCTTATTACTCCAGTCAGGATGTTGCAGTCTTAATCTTGCTACTGATTTTAAGTTATATAGAAGATTAGATATCCCAATAGTTTCTTCAATGCGTTTAATACATAGAAGCTTCTTTTGATAGTACTGTGAAGGCATACTGATTTTCTCTTCTTTTGCTGCATTGCGGATGCCATATTATTTTAAGCACTGTTAACTATTTTAATTACCATAAATCTATTCGTAAACTAAATGGAAAACCACCAGTCCAATACAGAATTGAAATGGTGGCTTAATATTCTTTTTAATGCCTACTATCCATTGACTATTTCACTTTGACGGTCTTTTTTATTATATTTAGTTATTCGGAATAACTATTAATTCGCTTATTGCAGGACCTGCATCATATACTTCTCCCGTCGTAGTATTTACAAAATACCAGCCGATTGTTGCTATATGGTCACTAATATCATTATAACCTTGAACTAAATAATAATAAGTATTATCAAATTTAGCAGCAGATTCAGAAGAGAATTTTGCTGAAGAATTTGTTTTTGCATCTTTATTAATATATTTTATATATGTCTCTTTGCATAGCTCAAGAGCTTTACTTTCTGATATTTTAGAACCCTTTAATGTTTCTAAAGATATCTGGGTATTAACAGTTTTAAAGGGAACAGTAATTGCTTTTTTCTCGGAGGTAACTGGAGCAGTAGTTGTTTCAATTGCAGTAGTTGTTATTGAAGAGGTTGTTGCATTTGCTTTGGCTTGTGATTGAGAAGATGTGGAACTTTGGCCTTTTTTATTTGCACAACCACAAAGTTGAACTAGAAACAAAATACATAATATTAATACATAGATTTTTTTCATTATTTTAACCCCAATAATTTGTAACTACATAATAGTAGTAGATAGTAAAACTAAACTTCAGTTTCAATTTTCATTATATAGTTTTCATTATTATAACGGATATACCTTATTTTTACTTTCATTTCATTTTTAGTGAATACTCCACCATTAGCAGCATTTTTTTTGTAACCAGGCGAAAATGTTCCTGCCCCTACTCTAAAATTAATTCCATCTATAATAAACTGATCGTCGCCATTACCCATAAATTCAACATTATATAAATTATGAACTTCCCCTTCAACTTCTTTATATTTACCGTTTTTGTATGGGAAATATATGTTTTTATAATTTGATATAATAGTTAAAATCATTATTATTGTTACTATTAATCCTACTATCGCAAAAATGCTTCCAAAAAATAAAGCTTCTTTGGGTTTTTGTAAGTATGGATTTTTTAAATTCTTTAAAAAATGTATTCCAATAGACATTATAACAACTGGTATTAAACAAAAAACGTTGGGAATATAGTGATTGCATTCATATATTACTTTATAGTTCATATGTAACCTCGCTATACTTTTTTATTTTTTAAGTATAAGCCTAAAAATAATCCACCTAAGTAACTAAAGCAATAAGCAAATTGCTGACGCATATGATATCATCTAGTGGGGTGGTGAACTGTTTAATTAAGTTAAATAGTTTGGTGAAGTAAAATATTACAAATGTACTTTCTATGAAGAGAATAATCACCCTATTATATCTTCAACTATATCTACCCATAATGGGAAAATATAAATTAATGTAATAACTATTATTAATAAAATTTTAGCTTTCTTGTTCTTAAAAAACTTTTTACAGTATTTTTTTATAATTAATAATTCTCCGACTAAGTGACATAACAGTAAAATTGGAAAAATAATATTTCTCAGACATGAATCAGTTGGAAATTTATCACTATCTGGGGCAGTAATTAAATATAAAATTAAAATATACCAACCTATAAAACAATAAAAAACATTTGATATAAAACAAACTATTGGTAATATAATTCTTTTGTTAATTTTTATTATAAACCTTTTCTGTCCATTCGGAGCATTGAAATTATAATTATTCATAATATATTCTCCGTTTTGTCATTTATAGTTAATTATATCATATAACATAATACTTTACAAGTAATTCCATTTAATAAGTAAATAATATCTATACTTATAAATAAGTCAATTTTTGCACTAATCACGCTAAATTTCAAGAACCTATATTAAAATAAAACATTATTATAGTCATTTCTTAGAAAAAACAAACTAAATTTATAATTATCTTAATTCACCATAAACATTATACTGAATTAATCAGCATATAATAATAGTAATTTTATCAGGAGGATACTATGATGATACAAATAAGGCAAAGAAAATTTAAACTTATTATTGATATAATATTTATTGGTGCATTATGGGGAATTTTCGAAACAACTATTGGCTATTTCATACATACAATATCTTTTTCATACAGTTGGGTTATAATGTATCCTGTTGCATGTTATTTTATGATTTGCGTATATAAAAAAACAAATAATATATCATCAATATTCTTTGTCGGCTTAATATGCTCATCAATTAAGCTACTTAATCTTATTAGCTCGATAAGAATTGATAAGGTAATTAACCCTGCTATTTCAATTATATTTGAATCATTAACATTAGGCATTGTAATTTTAGCTTTAAAACATATTGCATCAGACAAACATAAAAAAACACTTATATATTCAGCAGTAATTGTTTTAATTAATACATCATGGCGCTGCCTATATATTATTTATCTAATATTTTTTGTGCCTGATTGGATAAAAAATGTTTCTATCATAAGTGATAAGGAAAGTCTTTTCTTATTTATTATTGTGCAAAACATTATAACCTGTATCGTAATACTTTTAGGATATATTATGATAAAATGTATTAGAAAATATAATAATTATCATGAGGCGAATGACAAAATGCTATCATTAAAGTTTATGCATTCATATGCTATTCAGTTTAGTTGTGCACTATTATTATTAAGCACTAATGTAATATTGGAATTAATCTTATAGTATAATACCCCCACCATAATGGTGGGGGTATTTTTTAGCAATTAATGTTTCTAGCAATTTCAGTATTATCAATGGTTCTGTTAGTAAGTTCCTGAACTGGGTTTGTCATTTGTTCAGCTCTATAATCGATATTATACTTAAGCTGATGCTGTGATACAGCATTATGGCTTGGAACAGTATTAATATCGTAGTTTAATCTGCTTTGCATAAAAATAAAATCACTATTGGTAGTTAAGTTTGAAACTGGAATGTAATTTTCTTTATCAGAAGTTAATTTAATCTGTTGGGCCAAAATCTTTTTTACATAATCACGGGTATCATGGAACTTTAAAATTTTAGGGAAATTACCATCTGGTATTATTTCCTTCCAGTCTTTATTTTCGTATTTTCTCAGCAAGTCAGCAGCTTTATGAAGGTGCGAAATTTCATGCTGAAGGTGTATTTCCCATATTGATTTTATATAAGCATCTGTCTCATCCTGAGAAAACGAGTAATAAAGATAGCATTCCATATATTCATGTAATAATAGATTTTCAAGCCAAGTGCAGTTTGGATCTAAAAGAGAACCATAATGACTGACATGTTGTTCTTCTATAAGTGCTATTTCCTGATAAAGCTGACGACCTAAGTCATTATAATACGTATTTCCAATATTCATATAAAAATTCATTGTTTGTTGTTCAGCAGAAGTAATAATAAGTGTATTAAGTTTTGTCCTTAAATCTGCTGTTTTAAAGTCAATATGATTTTTTATTGAATCATAAGGAAACCTGTGCTCTGCTATTGTGGGACGCCCTGGTGTAATGTCAACATAACTTTTAACAAGGCTTTGTGCTGGAATCTGTGAATCAAGGTCAAGCAGATTTGAATATCTATACAGATGATCAAAATCTTCCAACAGAGCAAAGTTTAAAGCTTGTTTAACATATATGTCTGGTTCATTTTGTGCAAGCCATGCTGTTAGGTCAACAGCAACATGCTCATATCCTATTGTTGTTTCAAGCTGTGTTTCATCAATAGGTTTAAGCCAGTTTATATGTTTCTGGTGTTGTTGATCAACATATCTAAGCAATCCAACTTCTCTTCGTATATCATTATCCTGGCAGTTTCTTTCGAACTGATGTTTGAATAAAATTGATTCTACTTCAATACCATTCATAAGGATTATACGTACTTTTGTATAGGGATCTACAGTTTGCTTATTATATGCTATAGGATATAATGTTGTCCAATCCATTATGCCATCTTTTATATTAATAGGCTTTTCTTCAAAAGGATTCATATTAATCTCCTAACATTAAATTATAATATTATTATTGATATATAAATAAGAAATATTATGTGTTGAAAAATTTTTCTCTTAATTACCAACTAAAATCTTATAGTTTGGTACATAATATTTATATTATTATGAATTAAGATTGGAAAAAACTATGAATGTTGCATTAGGGAAAAGTATACAAAGAAAAGATGCCTGGGATAAGGTAACTGGGAAAGCAAAATATACGGATGATTTTCCTACTACGGGTACATTGTGTGCACGATTGCTTACGAGCACTTATGCACATGCACGAATTATCAGCATAGATACAAGGGAGGCAATTAAGTTGAAGGGCGTAGAATCAGTTCTTACGGGTAAGGATTGCCCTGAGCTTTTTGGCCCGCTTGTACTTGATCGTCCTGCACTTGCACAGTATGTTGTAAGATACGCGGGCGAACCTGTGGCAATGGTTGTTGCTATTGATGAGAAAACGGCTGCTTATGCAGTCGATCTTATTAAAGTTGAATATGAAGAACTTAAGATTAATTTAACGCCGTCACAATCACTATCCCCAGGTGCACAACTAATACATCAGAAGTCAAACGGGTATAAAAAAGTATTGACAGACATTTACCCTGAAGAAGGAACAAATACTGCAAGCCGTTATAAAATCAGAAAAGGCAATGTAGATGAAGCATTTAAGTCATGTGATTATATTGTTCATAAGAAATTTAACATTCCGCCATCTGATCATTTGGCTATGGAAGTAAGAACATCACGTGCTGAAATTTCATCAGATGGAAATGTAATGATAATCACATCATCTCAGGGGCCATATACAATAGTAAAGCAGATTTCTGAAGCTTTTTTAATCCCAGCAGGAAAAATTCAGGTTAAAGTGCCTTATGTCGGTGGAGCATTCGGTGGTAAAGCTCCGGTTACATTAGAAATACTTGCATTTCTTGCATCTCGAAGTGTTGGTGGCAAGTCAGTAAGAGTGATTATACCAAGGGAACAGGATTTAGCATCAGCACCATGTAAAATAGGAATGGAAGCAGAAATAAAAATTGGTGCGAACAAATATGGTAAAATACAAGCCGCTGAGCTTACGTACTGGCTCGACTCTGGCGCTTATACTGATATAACCCCATATATGACTAAAGCAGTTGCAGTTGATTGCACTGGTCCATACCATATTGAAAATTTATCTTGCGATTCACTTTGCGTTTATACCAATCATACCTATGCAACCTCATATCGTAGCTTTGCTCACGAATCATGTACTTTTTGTATTGAACGTGCGATTGATATGCTCGCACATAAATGTTCTATTGATCCTCTTGAATTTAGGTTGATAAATGCTATACATCCTGGTAGCACAACTCCGACACAGGTTGTATGCGATAACAGTCTTACAGGAGATTTGACTCAATGCCTAAATAATGTAAAACTTCTCTCACAATGGGACGGTGGAAAAGCTGTCAAAATAAAAGAGAATACAGTAAAAGTTAAAGGGGTATCATGCTTCTGGAAAACTGAAAATCCACCTACTGATGCGATATCAGGTGCCTTTATTTCCTTTAACAATGATGGAAGTGTCAATCTGAATACTGGTGTAGTAGAAATCGGAGCTGGCGGGCTGACACATCTTTCACAGATACTTGCAGAGGGATTAAAAATAGATCCAGAGCAGGTACATGTTGTTATGTCAGTGGATACAATGGTCGCTCCTGAGCATTGGAAAACTGTCGCAAGTATGTCTGAATACCTTGCAGGTCATGCTGTTATGCGTGCAGTTGATGATATTATTAATCAGTTAAAATCTATTGGTTCACAGGTTTTAAATGCCCCTGCCGAAGAAATTGAAATATCAAACGGAAGAGTTTTCTCAATAAAAAATCCAGAGAACTATATTGAATTTAAGGATATAGCAAAAGGTTATCAGACATCTGATGGTGATTCTGTTGGGGATCCTGTTTTAGGACGTGGTGGGTTTATGTTAAAGGGATTAAGCCTTCTTAACCCACAGACTGGACAGGGAAAAACAGGACCAGCTTGGACATTAGGAGCACAGGTTGTTGAGATAGAAGCAGATATTAAGAGCTTTACTTATAGAGTTATTAATGCTTCAACAGTAATTGATGTCGGAAAGGTAATAAACCCTGAACTAATGCGATCAATGGTTGCTGGCGGAATGGCTATGGGTGTAAGCCTTGCTTGTGATGAAGCATTTTCTTACAATGGAAAGGGCATTCCGCAAACTCCAAATCTTCGCACATACAAAATACTTCATATCGGGCAGGAACCTGACTATAGAGTCAATTTTATTGAAACACCAGAAGGTGCATCCCCATTTGGACTTCGCAATTATTGTGAACATGGAATAATAGGTATTCTTGCGGCAATTGGAAATGCTTTGTCTATTGCATTTAACAAACAGATTTGCAATATGCCTTTGACATCACAGATGATTTGGCAAACGAAGGAAGATGAATAATTATGATACCTTTTGATTTTATATACTTTCGACCTGAAACTTTAAAGGAAGCTACTGAAATTTATAATCAGCTTAATAATGAAGGAAAAAAAGCAGTTTACTTTGCGGGGGGAAGTGAAACCATTACAATGTGTCGTTCAAATGCCATTAACCCTTATGCTGTTATAGATATAAAAAATATACCTGAATGCCATAGGCTTGTAATAGAAAATGATTATCTTGTAATAGGCTCTCTCTGCACATTAAATGAAATAAATTTTTCAGGATTATTTAAGCTTCTCGGGCTTAGCTGTAGTAGAATAGCAGATCATACGAATCAGTGCAGAATTACAATCGGTGGAAACTTATATGGAACAATAATTTATAGAGAAACAAGCCTTCCGTTACTTTTATCTGATGCTGATATAACGATTTATGGCTTAAGTGGTAGTAAAACCGTTCCGTTCAATAGTATTTTTGATGGTAAGTTGAATCTTAAATCAGGAGAAATTATTGTTGAAATTAAAATTCCTTTATGGGCAACAAAAGCACGGTTTTTTCATATTAAGAAAACTCAAAGTGAAAAAATTGATTATCCCTTAGACAGTATGTCAGCCATATGTAAGGATGATTTTATAAGAGTTGCATTTTCAGGTATTTGTTCCTATCCATTTCGTAGCAACAAAATTGAAACAATTATAAATAATCATTCATTATCATGTAATGAACGGGCAGAAAAAGCATCAGAGGTTTTGCCTGAAAATCCGTATCAGGATGTTGAAGGATCATCAGAATACAGAAAATTTGTTTTTATCAGAACATTAGAAGAGCTTTTGGAGGAATGGGAACATGATAAAATATGAAGGCAAAACAATAATCACCCTCAAAGTTAATGGACAAGAGTATGAATTGGCAGTGAGACCATCAGACCTGTTGCTTGATATTTTGAGGGAACAACTAGGGCTTACCTCCGCGAAACCTGGTTGTAAAAATGGCGATTGTGGTGCTTGTACTATTGTGTTTGATGGACTACCTATAAAGTCATGCCTTATGCTTGCTGTTGAAGCTGAAAACCATGATATATTAACTCTTGAAGGCTTAAATGGAACAGACCCAGTACAAAAAGCATTTGTCTCTGCCAATGCTTTTCAGTGTGGTTATTGCACATCGGGCTTCCTTATGGTATGTTATGCGCTCAGGCAACAATATCCACATTTGCCTGATGAACATGTGATTGAAGATTGGCTTCAATCTAATTTATGCCGTTGCACAAGCTATCAGGAAATAAGAAATGCAGTAAAAAAAATGTATGATATTAGTAGTTAACCTGATATGATTATCTTTTGATGAACTTGTTTGAGTTCAGATAAATATTTAGAGTATATCTTTCTTATATATCTTTAGGTCGTTGTTATTTCTATTCTTGACATGAATGGACAAAGTGTGGTAAATTATACCTATGATGCATGGGGCATGGTAACCTCAAGATCAGGCCGTTGGATATAATCTGTTTACTTATTGTGGGAATGATCCAATAAATAATGTACAACACATGGATATGGAGACTATTTATAGGCGACGATTAATACTTGGGGGTTACAATGATGAAAAAGAAAATATTATTATTTTTATGCTTAAGCATCTTTTTGACAGCTTGCGGGCGTTTAAAAAGCACAACTGAAAATTCGATTGGGGAAAGTCAAACTACTTCCACAACGACAAAAGAGGCTGCGATAACAACCAAAGTAAAAACAGCAACAGACTCCCCAGCAGAAACTACGGAAGATACTGATGTACGTTTGAAAATAAAACCTTATAAAACTGCAGGCGATTATGTTTCTGTGGACAATATTAAAAATTCTAAAATATCACTTGCGGAAGCATACGATATAGCGGAGAAAACATTTTTGAAGTACGTTAATTTAGACACTTCTGAAAAATGCGCAAAAATATACTACAAATGTGATTGGGTAGCAAAATATGATAACGATTATTATTATATTTTCGATGTCTGTTATCCCAATGTAGAACGTGATGAAACAGTTATTGAATTTCATATTAACTTCAAGACCGGAGAAATTTATGGCTGGGATATAGGAGATGGATTTGTAATAATTCCTCAAAAGTAAAAAAGACAACTCAAAATTTGCTTTTTACATTATGTGATATGGTGAAGTAAACTATATTAGTTATTCCGCTTTCGTTATCGTAGTAATACAATAACGAAAGCAGATACTATTTACCTACAATTAAGATATTATGATAGTAATATCTACAGATTTATAAATGCTGACGAATCAAGCGTACTTGAATAAAATGGCATATAAACATCCTCCATATTAAGTATATTATTAAAAATGGTGTCTTTAAATATATATTTAATTCAACTTTTTATGTATTTATCTATAACCTTTCTTGTTTTTCCCGAGTCATCAATAGCTTTTACTGTCTCTATAAAATCTGTTCCTTTTGCTTCTTTAAAGCAGTAGTTCTTATAATATTTTCTCATTGTATAGAAAAAAGCCCCATCACCCATGGCTTTGCGAAGTTCATAAAGAAACATTTTCCCTCCTTCATATACATATGGAGAATAGTCATCTTTTTCATACTCATTATACGGTTTGCTAATTATGTATTTATCTCCTGTAATTTGTTCTGTTGATAGTTTCATATCTTCTTCAAATTCTTGCTTAGTAGCACAGCCATAATATCTGTCATTTCCAAAATGTTTTTGTTCAGACTTAATTGCTTTCTTATAACTGTCAGAAATTGAGTATGGATAGAGAATATCCTCACAGTATTCAGCAAATCCCTCATCCAGCCAAGGCTCATTATATGGATCATTCCCTACACCAGCATAAAACCACTGGTGTGCAACTTCATGAGCAACTCTTAAACATAAATCAGAATATGTATAACCCTCGCGAATATCATTAACTTCCTTTACATCAGGAAGACCAATCATTATTAAGCCTGGATATTCCATTGCAGATTCCTGAAATGTCTGTACAACATCTAATTCCTTATATGGATAATCCCCAAAAAGTTTAGAGTACAGCTCAATAGAATCTTTCGCAGAAGACATAGAAAAATCATTATATTCTTTAATATCATAATCTAAAGTGTAGTTGTTTATTTTTATGCCATTTGTAGTAGTTTCAGTTTCCACTTTCATATAATTTGATGCTACAATTGCCATTTCTCTTAAATTATCTCCGGTTATTGTTGCAACTGGACCTTCAGTTTTTTCATCGCCACTGGCAACAACAATATAACCCTCTGCAACTTCAAGCTTAACATTAAATTTAGCTACCTTATTATAATTTGATTCCGCACTCCAGATATATGGGCTTTCACTCCACTTGCCGTTTTCATACATAGCCATTATCGGAAAGCAAAATGAAAGCTGAAAAATATTGTTATTCCCTTCCTGATGATATCCAAAACGGTCATTTATTTTAGGAATGTCAGTAGTAAAATTTAGTTTAATGCTGACTGACTCACCTGGTTTTAATTTATGACCCGATAAATCCAAATAAACTACAGAAGGATCTTGTTTTACGTCAATAGCCAATTTTTCATTGCTTGATTTAATCATAGCGCTATTAATAATAGATGATCCTTTCTTCTCCTTTTCAAGAATCGAAGCCGCATAGTTTCTTATACATACCTTATTTATTGTATCTTTTGTTTTGTTAACTAAATTGATTACTACATTACCAGACAAAGTTTTTTTATCTACATCAAGTTTAACATTCATATCATAACTTTCAGCATAACAAGCTGGGAGTTCTTCTGAAGGTTTAATATGCTTATCGGTTGTATATTCTTGTATTTCTTTAAGAAGTATTTTAGTATCTGTCCCCAAATATACCGCTTGTGTTTTATCTTCTTTTTTCTGTTCATTTTTATTACAACCAGACGTTATAGCTACCACTATAATAATTAAAATTGCAAATATCTTTCTCATTATATTCCCCTTAAGTAATATTTATTTTTCTTTCTGATAGCCGAAGCATTTGATTGAGGCAACTCCATTTCAATACGCCATAACTACATCATTATGATCTTTTTAAAATGTACGCTACGTCTTTCTGAATTGGCTGCACTAGATATTGATTACGTTGATAGTTTTGTGATTGTCATTATCGGAAAGGTTAATAAAGTGCGAAAGGTTTATCTGACACCAGTAGTTAATAAAGCCTTGTCAAAATGTCTCGCAATTCAGTAAGCACTGTTTATTCTTGAAATCACCACCGGCTCACTGCCAGTTCAATTCAAAACGTTATGAAAAACATATTGTAACTTCGGGTATAAATCCTAAAGGTTTGTCCAACCATAATCTAACGCACAAATCATCAACTTTAATGTACAAGTATGGGCATAACATCCATTCATTTCAACAGATTCTCTGTTGCGAAAGTATCTCCACAAATAGCTTTTGATTTATGTAACTATAAAATAAGTAGCAATATTTTTTTGTCTATAAGATACTATTTTAATATATCGTCAGAAAAATGACAACTTGGATAATTACTGAATCCTATATCACACTTTATTAGTGCATAACATAATTGTTACTAATGTAATTTGTTCTTCCTATAGAATATGACAAATATAAATGAGCCTACTCCAGCAACAAGAACTATTATAATAATTATTACCGGTAAAGGAATACCTTTGCTATCTTTTGCTTTCTTTATTACTTTGGAAGAATCATCACCTTGAGATGATTGAGAATCTATTACGCTTGAATCTGCATCTGCATCAGACGAATTATCAATCAATGATGATGACTCATTTGAAATCTTTGAAGAAGAATCTGTTGCTGATGATTGTGTGGTAGTTGTTGTCGGGACTCTTGCAACCTCTGATGGCACTTTTGTTGTGGTAGATGAGGTTTTGGTTGTTACTGAAGGAGTTCTGCTATTCTGAGGTGTAATTGTTCCACTATGTGCCCAAATATTTTTCCAAGCCTGCAAGGAAGATATATCAGCTATATAATTATAATGACACTCTAAATCTGTTAGTGCAGTATTTTTACTTATGTCTAGTGATGTGAGTCTATTATTATTACAATATAATCGTGTTAGAGCAGTATTTTTACTCACGTCCAATGTGATGAGTTTGTTATTATTACAACGCAAATACACTAGAGAAGTGTTTCTGCTCACGTCCAATGCGGTGAGTTTGTTATTGCCACAACAAAAACCTATTAGCGCAGTATTTTTGCTTACGTCTAATGTTGTGAGTGCATTCATATAACATCTTAAGGTCTGTAAGCTTATACAGTTACTTACATTAAGTGAAGTAAGCCCTTATTAGATAAATAAATACCAACAACAGTATTACCATCAATTTTGTTTGGTACAACTATATTTCTCCCGCTAATTGTCGTATCAACGCCTGTAATAATAATTCCACCTGTTACGTAGTCATAAGAAAACGCAGTTCCAGGAGTTGCAGTTGTGGCGTATACGTTGCTTGGCATTCCACTGAAATAAGATAAAACTAAAAGAAGAACTATCACACAACTTAATAATCTTTTCTTCCTGGATTTTACTATTCTGTCATTAATCTTCATTT
>JAEWZG010000072.1 GCA_023395435.1 Bacillota bacterium | reverse complement strand
ACTACACTCTGAAATAATCTGTTGGACATATTCAATATCCCCTCTTCTTGCAATTTTATTAACAGCATATATTATGCCTATTATTATAATAATACATAATTTTTGTGCATTTTGCAAGATTTTTAATATGATTTGTAGCAAAAAATTTATAAGTGAAAATCTATTACAAAACAATTCGTCAGAACTTATTACAAATTGTAACATATTTATATCGAATATATGTGAACACAATGTTAATTAACAGGCAAATATGTTGAAAAAAGAAAATAAATGATAGCAAACTATAAATAAATAAAGAAATTGCAAAATATCATCTTGATATTCCCAGAAAATATTACAGAATTATTACAAATAAGATTAAGCTGGAAAAACAAACAGAGGTGTATTTAAAAAATTAAATACACCTCTTAAATGTTAATATTAAAGACTATCTTGCTTCTTCGCTGAAGCCACTTTCAACAAGTTCAACCAAGCCGTCAACAGCAGCCTGTTCATCTGAACCGTCAGCAATGATACGGATGGATGTGCCACCAACAATACCAAGTGATAGAATACCTAATAAGCTCTTAGCGTTAACTCTTCTTTCTTCCTTTTCAATCCAGATAGATGATTTAAATTCATTAGCTTTCTGAATAAAGAAAGTAGCAGGACGAGCATGTAAACCTACTTGATTTTCGACTGTTACATCTCTAACGTACATATTAAAACTCTCCAATCTTATATCGAATATCTTCGAAAACAAATAAAACGATTTAAACTAATTATACAAGTAATAATTTGCATAGTCAACTTAAATGTTTAAATAAAGCATACATTGTCCACAAAATTCTGCTTTTTGATTACACACACTGTATAACTCATCATCAATTTTGTTTATTTTAACTATAAGTTTTTAGTATTTATAATTAAAGTACATAAAAATTTCATGATCCGAGCGTTATTGTTTTCTATTTTATGTTATTATTCTGCTTAATTTCCTCAATTATTCTTATGTCTTCATCGTTTAATGTGATGTTTTCCAAAAGTTCGGGTCTTTTTATATATGTGTTTTCAAGGGACTTATAGTGTCGCCATTTTTTTATATTAGCATGGTGTCCGGAAAGAAGAATCTCGGGTACCTGCTTACCATCCCATATTTCAGGGCGTGTATATTGTGGGTATTCAAGAAGGCCATTGTAATGGCTTTCGTCCTCATAGCAATCAGCCCTTGATAAAACTCCGTCCAGCATGCGTACGACTGAATCGACCAAGACCAGAGCAGGGAGTTCCCCACCTGTCAGGACGTAGTCGCCAATGGAGATTTCCTCATCAACGATTTTGTCGATGACTCTTTCGTCGACGCCTTCATAATGCCCACATAATATAAATATGCTGGGTATTGCAGAAAGTTCCTTAACTTTTTTTTGGGTAAGTGTTTTCCCCTGTGGTGACATATATATTACATAAGGCTTTTTCTGTCCTTCAGTAACAGCCTTATAGCAGTTGTATATTGGCTGAGCCTGCATTAACATCCCCTGACGCTCGCTATAAGGTGTATCATCGACACGGCGGTGCTTGTCCTCGGTATAATCACGGATGTTGTGACAGTTCACAGTGAAGATACCTTTGTTCTTTGCACGACCGACAATGCTTTCTGATAGATATGCCTCGCACATTTCAGGAAAAAGTGTTGCAATATCAATCTTCATCGTCGAATAATCCTTTCAGCGGTCTTATAGTCATAGTATTGTTAAAAACATCTGTTTTTATTACAACATCAGCAATGGCTGGGATATAATGCATTTTTCCGTCAGGAGCTTTAATGTGATAAACATCATTCGCACCAGTTTCGGAAACGTCATCAATAACGCCGTATTCAGCTCCGTCATCAGCATCAACAACCTTCATGCCTATTAAATCCTGAACAAAATAACAACCCTCGTCAAGCTCAATGTCATCCCTGTTGATAAAAATAAGCTTATTTCTTAAGGTTACTGCCTGTTCTGGCGTATCAATTCCATTAATTTTCATGATAGCCATATTCTTTTGAATGCGTACAGTTGCAACATCGATTTTTTCCTTACCGTTATTGAAATATAAGTTTTCAGCATCAGTTATAAATTCAGGGGAGTTACACCATGGCTGAATTTTAACTTCGCCTCTTATTCCGTGAGTTGAAACGATTTTTCCGACTTCAAGATATTGTTTTATAAAAAACCCCTCCAGAGTATTATTTTCTTTTTAATCTTTTTGCTGTAATTTCACTTATATCAATTTTGAAAACTGTCACAGCTTTGAGAACATTCTCATCAAAGTGAAAGCTTTTTTCATCTGAGTAATTTTTCATAAGATGAGTCAATGCTTCGACTTTGTTTTCGTTGATGATAGTAGCAACACCACTACCGATAACGCTTTCGTATTCCATACTGTAATCACAGGCTGTTTCACCAACAAGAAGCTTATGACTGCAGTCCATTTCAAATGACACATTCGGATTCTGTTTTATAAGATTAATCTTTTTGCCTTCATTTGCACAATGAAAAAATAATGTGATTTTATTATTCTCATAGTTCATTCCGAAATTCATCGGAATAATATATGGATATTTATCGTCAAAGAAAGCAACTCGGCAGCAGTCGCATTTCTTAATTATACTGATTATATCATTTATATCAGTAATTTCTCTGTCTTTTCTTCTCATATTATTACCTTAAATTCTTCCCTAATAAGCTATTGATTTGTCTAAAAATTTCGTTTTGTTGTTCAATTATATTACCTACTAAAAAGATTGTAATATAGCAAAAAACAGCCCATATAGAGCTGTTCTTGAAATCTTAGTCAATCTCGACCATGATTTTCTGATTTTTACGGGCAGCTCCGGCACGCATAACAGTACGGATAGCTTTAGCTATACGACCTTGTTTGCCGATAACTCTTCCCATATCGTCAGGAGCAACGTGCAGATGATAGATAATTATACCTTCTGCATTTGGCTCGTCAACATTAACAGAAACAGCTGATTTATCTTCAACTAAATCTGCAACGATAGTTTCGAGTAATTCTTTCATGCAAAACCCTCCTATTGCTTAGTAGCGAAAAAGGTGGATAAGCGCCCTTTAAAATTAAAGTACGCCATTGTTCTTAAGAATATCCTTTACAGTATCTGTTGGCTGTGCTCCGTTTGCAATCCACTTCTTAGCCTTCTCAGCGTCAACTTTAACAACGCTTGGCTCCTTAGTAGGATCATAATAACCAAGTTCTTCGATAAATCTACCGTCTCTTGGGTATCTTGAGTCAGCAACAACTATACGATAAAAAGGAGCTTTCTTAGCACCCATTCTTCTAAGTCTGATTTTTACTGCCATTTATAGTCACCTCCAAAATATTGACTTTGTATTTTAACCCCAATTTGAGGATAAAAGCATATTACATTCCAGGGAAGCCACCAGGGAAACCACCGCCAAGACCAGGTAGTCCGAGTCGTCTTTTTCCACCCTTGCCTGAGAATTGCTTCATCATTTTCTGCATTTGTTCAAACTGCTTTAAAAGACGATTGACATCTTCAACCTTTGTGCCACTACCAGTGGCAATTCTTCTCTTGCGGGAAGGATTTATAAGTGAAGGCTTTGATCTTTCAGCAATTGTCATTGAATAGATAATTGCCTCTGTCTTTTTAAGTTGAACCTGGCCTTCGTCAAGATCCATATCTTTTATCTTACTGCCGACACCAGGAATCATTCCAATAATGGATTTTAGTGAGCCCATTTTCTGAAGCTGTTTCATCTGTTCAAGGAGATCATTCATATCAAATGAATTTTTCTTGAGTTTGTCAGCAAGCTTCTGAGCTTCCTTTTCATCAACAGTATTCTGAGCCTTTTCAATAAGCGTGAGCACATCGCCCATTCCAAGAATTCTTGAAGCCATTCTTTCTGGATGGAATACTTCAAAATCATCAAGTTTTTCGCCGAGTCCGACGAATTTAATAGGTTTACCTGTTACGGCAAGTACTGAAAGTGCAGCACCACCACGGGTATCGGAATCAAGCTTTGTGAGGAGTACGCTGTCTATTCCAAGTGCATCGTCAAATGATTTTGCAACATTGACTGCATCCTGACCTGTCATCGCATCGACAACAAGTATTATTTCATTAGGAGTAACTTCTCTCTTGATTTTTTTCAGCTCGTCCATAAGTTTTTCATCAATATGAAGACGACCGGCTGTATCTATGATAACGACATCATTGCCGTAATCCTTGGCATGCTTTAAAGCTTCCTTTGCGATTTTAACAGGGTTCTGTTGACCCATTTCAAATACCTTTACGTCAGCACGTTCACCGACAACCTGTAGCTGATTGATAGCAGCAGGACGGTAAATATCACAAGCGACAAGCAAAGGACGTTTACCCTGTGCCTTAAAGTATTTAGCAAGCTTAGCACTGTGGGTTGTCTTACCACTACCCTGAAGTCCACACATCATAATGACGCAAGGAGGATGTGGTGGAAATTTTATTTTCGCATTGGATTCACCCATAAGAGCGCAAAGCTCTTCGTCAACTATTTTAATAACCTGCTGACCTGGTGTAAGGCTTGTTAAAACATCCTCACCAATAGCACGTTCAGATACTTTTGCGATAAAGTCCTTAACGACCTTATAGCTTACGTCAGCTTCTAAAAGTGCAAGACGGACTTCACGCATAGCCTCCTTAACGTCGGCTTCAGTAAGATGTCCTCTTGATTTCAAACGTTTAAAAACGCCACCTAATTTTTCAGAAAGACCTTCAAACGCCATACTGGCACCCCTTGTATGATAATTTTAAAGCAGCTGTGATTTCTCGTCTATGATACGAAGAATATCCTCAGCATTTTTTGTAATAACCTTTGAGTAGTTATATGTTGAACTTTCGTTGTAAATAGCCTCTGTCTTTTCCTTAATGCTGTCAAGCAATTGGGAAATAACATTAAACTTTTCAGCCATACCAAGCTTATGTTCAAGCTCAAGAAGAGTATCCTCGCCACGCTTTATACTATCACGTACACCTTGGCGTGATATCTTTTCATGCTCGGCAATCTCAGCAAGTGAGAGATCTTCGTTGTAATAAAGCTCAAGCACGTCTTTTTGTTTTTCTGTCAGAGTATCGCCATAAAAATCGAGAAGAACAGAAAGATTCAAATTCTTGCTCAAAATCTCACCTCATTTTAATGTCAGAAAACAAA
>JAEWZG010000002.1 GCA_023395435.1 Bacillota bacterium | reverse complement strand
TACAGTTAGCTTTAATACTGACGGTGGCTCAACAGCTCCTGAAAATCAGACAATTGATTATAACAATTATGTTTCTGCTCCAACCAATCCAACGAAAACAGGCTGCGACTTCCTTGGTTGGTATAATGGTTCAACAAAGTGGAACTTTGCGACTGATAAAGTAACAAGCAATGTAACACTTACAGCACATTGGAAAATTCAAAAAACAATTACAATTATTGAAGCGCCTGATGAAATTAAGAATCCAGATTTAATTTCTGTTACTCCTCAAGGTGAAGCGTTTGACAATCCTGTTGAAGTAAGAATGAAAAATGATCCGGCAGTTCAACAGGCGATAACTAATGCTATTAAAGATAAAGTTACTAGCGATATAAAGGACATTACTGTTTTCCCACTTGATATAAGTCTTTATATTAAAGGAACTGATACAAAGGTTCAGCCAAACTCAGGGACTTCTGTCATAATAACTTGCCCTATTCCAGAAAATCTGCTTGCAAACAAGAATAAAATTAAGGTTGTTTGTCTAATAGGCGGCAAGCTTACAGTTCTAGATACTAAAATTGTGCTGGTTAATGGAGTTTATTGTGCCCAGTTTACAGCAACGCACTTCTCGCCTTATGCAATGGTTGTTGATAAAGCTAATGAGCTTAGCAATACAACAAACCCAAAGACATCTGAAAACAACACAGTTTGGACTTTCTCAGTAATTTCAATCTTATCAGTTATAACTTTTACAATTGCAAGGAAAAAGCGTAAGTTTAAGATTATTAAATAAGAATGATTAAATAGATAATTGCTATAACAATATAGTTATAGCAATTATTTTTATGTTGCATTGGTATATTTTAGTATTTAATTGTGAAAGGTAAAGTTCGCATTAGTTAGGAATCCTCTGCAAAAATCGACAAGTTCTAATTACCCATTATTTACATAATTGATTACGCCTAATGTTTATTACATATCAGATAAAAAGAAAAATAATAAATTACAAGAAAGAAGTGGTTATTTATAAGAAAGAAACACACTCAAAACATGTTAATATATTACTCTTGCCTCATACCACCTTTAATGATTATATTGTTTTGGATTACAAGTAGCAGATTAGGGAAAACAGTAGGATATTTTCTACCTTATTCGATTTACTTAATTATTTTGTTAGTTGGGTCTATACTTTTTTTCAAGAAAAAAATAGATAAATCCAAACCAATTACTAATCATAGAATTTTTTATTATATATGCGCTTTTGTTCCTGTAATTGCAACTTTTTTTGTTGCGTTTTTACCTACTATACCATTCATTAAAATTAAACTATTACTACTTCTTATAGTATATTCACTGTTTAATGGAGTATTAGAAGAAGTCTTTTGGAGAATTACATATAAAAAAGTTTTTGAAAATAATATTGTATTATCGTACATAATACCCACTGTAATCTTTTCTAGCTGGCACTTTGCTTTATTATTTGCAAGTGGGGTTAGCTATAATGGTGGAGCACTTGCACTAGTCGGCGGAGCAAGTGTAATGGGTGCTATTTGGGGCTTTGTATCATATAAAACAAATAATTACAAGGTTATTATATCTGCGCATTTGCTTGCAAACTTTTTTGCTTTTAGTCAACTATTATACGAAAACTGGTTTATATAATGTCATAACCCGTAATACATCAACTGTCAATTATGTTTATGATGGTCAAGTAGATTATAGCAATTAACAAAGTACGTTAAAAATAATGTAGAAAGCATTATTAGGATGTTATATTTTATAGAAGATAACAATAATTATACCGCTGAAGTTTTTTGCCAAACAATATTAATCTAGAGATATAAATATAAGTTATTAATGGAAAAAATATATTTAAAGGAGTAATTATGAAAAGAAGATTTTACATAGCATTATTTATTAGTATGCTCATATTAATGACAGCTTGTACAAGCAAAAAAGAAGAAACAAAAGAAAGTCTTAACTTAGAAAAGGATAGTTATGCGTGTGACTTTATAAAATACCAGAAAGATGGAACAATGAAGTCAAAGTATTTTGAGATTAATATTGTTAAAGGATCAGTAATACCAAAAAATTTCGCAAGCATGTGTGATATTGTTGCCGAAGACGTAATGAAGCTAACTGGTCTTAATTTCTATCCTAATGGGGATTTAAATAAGAACAGAATAATTATAAATGTTCAACGTGAACATAGAGCTTCAATTGGTGATGAGCAAGAAATAAATATAACAGAAGAAGAGGCCTTGTTGTGGAATGGTACTTCGCATGTCCTTGCTCATGAACTTACACACTGCATTCAGTATAGAAATTTCAAGAGTTTTGATCGTATGATTGATGAAGGTTATGCCAATTACATTACAAGTTTATATTATAAGAATTCGACTTTGCCGACTTTTTATTCGCTGCATCATACCATTGCAGAATATCAGTTGCCTGATGTAAGCATTCTTGAACAGACCATCGCAAAAAAGTCAATTTTCAGTGAAGATCAACCTATGATGGAATATTACGGAATGGGTATGAGACTTGTAACTTTTCTTCAGGAGACTTATGGTAAAGATACAATATTAAAATTGTTTGAAAAACTAAAAAACCAGAAGATCACAGAAGGTAAGCAAGTTACTGCGATGATTAAAGAAATTACATCTAATGATGTATTTATAAAATTTTCGGAATGGAATAAAACAAACAAAGACAAGATGGAGGAGACAGAACCATTAGTAGACTATACGAATACTAAAACATTATACGTTACTCCATTGCGTTATGAGGATGTATGGAATACTGAGAAAGAATACAGCTATTTCTACTTTTTTGATAATATTAATGGATACATAGAAAATGAGCTTGTGCTTGATTTTGCATATGGATATAAGTATTATAACCTATCGGAGAATAATACATTATCACAGTTTGTCGCTAAATTCACAACAGATAAAGACTGCAAATTAAAATTTTATGATAAGAACCTCAAAATTATTAAAACAAAAGAAGTAAAGGCTGGTGAAACTGTTGATATTCAAGATGGTTCAGCTTATTACATAAAAATTCAAGGGGCATGCACTTTTAAATTTATTCCTATATGGGATCAGATACTTCCGTCAGAATTGGTATTGCCTGAAGGAATGAAATAAAATATTAATAGAAAATGCAGAATGCTATTGATGCTATTGAACAACATGTAAAATTGACAGCTGAAAGAAAGTGATTGTTTTTGGAAGAGATACTTACGGAATGATTAAGGATACTTCCAATGTCTTTAATGAAAACGCAGAATGGTAGTTTAAGACAGCCAGTTTTTAAAGGATTGAGAGATGATAAAAAAGCGAGAAATGTAATGAATAATTATTATTGGCTTTGGTAAGCTATTTAAGGGGTGATTACTGTGCCTAATAAAAATAAATCAAATAAAAAAGCAAAAAAATCAGCAACAAATAATAAATGGATTAACACAGGACTTGCTAGACCTGTACATGATGAAAGACGAGATGGTCCTGGCGGTGAAAATGCTAAATAAAGGCTTCGGCCTTTATTTTAATACTACGTTGGGGGAAAACAGCATAAATATAAATAACAAAAGAGTAGGTATTCCTACTCTTTTTACTATTATTTTTTGTCATTGCTTTTTTCTTTTGGAAGCTCCATATTAAATAATTCTTGATATGATTCAAATTCTGACTCATCCTGAGGTGGAGCATACATCATGCCCGTACATTCGCATGAAGAAACAACATTTGCAATATCAGGATAACTGTCATAGTATGATTCACTAAATTGTTTATTAGTATTGTTAACCATTTTTTTATATGACTTTATATCTATAGAGTTTTTATTTTGATTCTTATCCATTTTAATTACCTTTCTATATTTTATATCTTTATAGTAAACAAATAATATATAAATATTCTATATTAACGGTGATTTCAATAAATAAGCAAATACTATTATATTGTAAATATAAAGTGTACACTATGTGATAAATTATCATTGTTTTAAATAGATATTAATGAAATATCGACAATTAAACAGCACCATTGTACAATATAAATGTTGGGTAATTTTACAAATTATATGATTTTATCCTATCCTATGACATTCAGTATACGCAGAAAGACAGTAAAGAGAGGCTACTGGACACTCTACTCTGCTATTTTCTAAGTAAACGAAGCAAGTATAGAATTACATAAAAAGTGTGGATTCCGTGTGATTGGTTACAGGGAAAAGATTTCAAAAGATCGATTTGGTAAATGGCAGAATACTACGATTATGGAGAGACAAATAAAGGAATTAAACGAAACAAAATGACTTGCATATTTAATATCAAAATTGTTTTTAGTTACAAACGTGGCCGGCGGTAATATAATCCTATATTGATTTTGTTCCAAGTATAGATATTAGAAATAGAATAATGAAAAATTAATGGAAAGAAAAGTCTTAATATGACATACTGTCGTCATATTATAGGTGATATATTTATTATATTAATTATTACGGAATTGGAACTATTATAATAAATATAACTATTTTGTATAGTAAAAATTCATATTAATTAGTAAAAGTTTAAGTCGGAAAGAGCAAAATTGAAGGGAGAATAATTAGATATGAATTGCACGTTAAAATTTCTTAAGGAACAGAAGTATATGGGGATTGTAACAAAAATACTTTTCAAAGAGCATGATGAAATTGATTTCAGCAAATTGCATTTAGATGTTATTAATTCTGATATTAAAAATCGTGATAATAATGAAAGATTTATGGCATTGGATTCTGATTTCCAACCAGATAGCTTTAATTATACTCCATTAGTGCCAGTAACTGCATTTGAAGGTGATGAATATTACAGATTTACAAGAACAGAAGGGGAGTATTACTTCTTTGATGTGAATGTTAATGAGTTGGGACCAAAGTGGTTTGATGAATGTGATAAATACATTAAGCAAAACAACCTAAAAATGGATAGGCAATTTGACATGGAATATTACGCTGAAGACTATATCAGCAAAGCAAAATCTAAAGACCCAAGTCTTAAAAATCAAACTATTAATATAATTTTTAAAAAGTTAGATTAGTTATTTTAATAATAATCCAGATAGTTAATTGAGTATGAACTTATGCCACCCTAATATATGTATATTTTAATAATATACAGTATAAAAAACTCCCGTTAGCATTTTGCTATCGGGAGTTTTATTAATAATTATATTGTAGTTTTAGTCTATAATGTGGTTCCATAAAATATTGGAAAATGTGGACCTTGAATAAACTTGAATGTGAAGCTAATATTTTACTAGATATAAATCATTACTTTAAATTAGGAGGCAATAAAAAAATGGAAGTAAATATCAAACAATTAAATCAAAAGATACAACCTCTTGGTATGGGGGGCTGGGCTATCGGTGGTACATGGGGACCAAAAGATCTCCCACTTGGCTGGTCGACTGTAGATGATAAAGAATCCATTAAAGCACTGAGATATGCTTTTGAAAGAGGTATCACATTATTTGATACTGCGGCAACATATGGTTATGGGCATAGTGAAAAAGTACTTGGGGAGGCCTTCCATGATATTAGAGATAAAATTATTATTGCTACCAAGTTCGGATGCCCTTTTGATGAAGTTAAAAGGGAAGGTCGGGAAGTAAGCGTTGAAAGAGATTCTATTATAACAGAATGTCACGATTCGCTAAGAAGACTTGGTACAGATTATATTGACATTTATCAACTTCATATTCAAGAGGTAGAATTGGAGCAAATTGACGATGTCGTAGCTACACTTGAGTATCTAAAAGATAGAGGAGATATAAGAAGCTATGGTTGGAGCACAGATTTCCCTAAAAAAGCAGAGGCTATTTTAAAATATCTTGGATGTAGTACCATACAATTCGATTTAAATATATTTGCAGATAATGAGGAAATGATAAATCTAATTGATGAAAAGCAGGTTATGGGATTAAATAGACAGCCATTAGCAATGGGCTTGCTGTCAGGAAAATATGACATAAACAGCAAATTACCAAAAGACGATATACGTTCTACTTCAATGGAATGGATGAAATATTTCAATCAGGGTATTCCAAACAGTCAATTGCTTAAGAAGTTGGAAGCTATTCGAGAAATAATAACATCTGGTGGACGTACTATGGTGCAGGGTGCATTAGCGTGGAATTGGGCAAGAAGTCCGTATATGGTTCCTATTCCTGGATTTAAGAACGTTAAGCAAGTTGAAGATAATATTAAGGCACTAGAATTCGGACCATTAACGAAAAAGCAGGTTGAAGAAGTAAATAATATTGTTAAATCATTATAATTTTCAATTAAAACTCTTGTTTTATCGTATGTAAAACGTGAAGTATAAATTAAAATAAAAGTCAGGGAAGATTCTCCCTGACTTTTATTTTATAATAACTAATAATTCTCTTTTCTTAATTCAAAATAGCTCTGTGGGTGGTTACATACAGGGCAAACCTGAGGAGCCTTCTTGCCAATAACAAGGTGACCGCAGTTTCTGCATTCCCACATTATTTCTTCACTCTTTTCAAATACAGCTTTCATTTCAACATTATTAAGTAATGCTCTGTAACGTTCTTCGTGTGATTTTTCTATCTTCGCAACAGCTCTAAACTGGGCAGCAAGCTGTGTGAAGCCTTCTTCTTCAGCATCTTTTGCAAATCCAGCATACATATCAGTCCATTCATAGTTTTCACCATCTGCAGCAGCAGCAAGGTTTTCAGCAGTATTTCCGAGTTCACCAAGTGCTTTGAACCAAAGCTTAGCGTGCTCTTTTTCGTTGTTAGCTGTAGCTTCAAATATAGAGGCAATTTGTTCGTATCCTTCTTTTTTTGCTACAGAAGCAAAATATGTGTACTTGTTTCGTGCCTGTGATTCACCAGCAAAAGCAGCGGCAAGATTTTTTTCAGTTTTTGTTCCTTTAAGATTCATAATTAACTCTCCTTAATTTAATGTATTATTAATCTGCTATGATAAGTCTCGCAGATAATATCTAATAATTATTTTTTCATTTCTAAATTTTACACTTATTGCATTTACCATAGAACAATAAGTCATAACTCGCAACATCAAATCCATTGTTGTTTTCACAATCAAATTCAATATTGTTCTTAAGGTCAATATCAAAAACATTATCACATTCAAGGCATTTAAAGTGATAATGTGGACAAACTGTCTTGTCAAATCTATCAGAAGAATTAGCTATCTGAATATGCTTGATAAGGCCATCATTTGTAAGACTATTAAGATTTCTGTAAACTGTACCCTTACTGATGTTTGGGTGTCTCTTTAGCATATCGTTATAAATCTCATCAGCGGTAGGATGATTGTCCATTATTCTAACAGTTTCTAATATCAGAAATCGTTGAACAGTATTTCTCTGATTAATAGTAATCATTCCTTATTAGTAATCTTTATTATTAGTATACATCATCTATACAATTTGTCAAGAGCTTTTATCAAACTTCATTATTACATTTTATATTTGTTATTAAATTGATTTGTCGGAGAATATTTGCTATAATTTTTTTATAGTGATAATTGGAGTGATTAAAATGTATCCATTGAAATTAAAACCACCACTTAAGCATTATCTGTGGGGTGGGAATAAGCTAAAAACACAATTCAATATAAAAACTGAAGAAGAAACTGTATCAGAAAGCTGGGAGCTTTCATGCCATAAGGACGGGGAGAGTATTATAGAAAATGGTAGGTATTCCGGCAAAACACTTTCTGAATATGTAAAAGCTGCTGGAACTGATGTTCTGGGAACAAACTGTAAAGATAAAAGCAACCTTCCTGTTCTAATAAAGCTAATTGATGCATGGGATAATTTATCACTTCAGGTCCATCCTGATGACGAGTATGCTTATAAGAATGAGGGGGAACCGGGTAAAACAGAAATGTGGTACATTATTGATTGCGAGGAAGATGCCGAGATTATTTATGGCTTTAAAAACAAAATTACAAAAACCGAGTTTGAGTCGAGTATTGAGAATAATACAATAATGAATGTAATAAATAAAGTGAAAGTAAAAAAAGGTGATGTCTTTTTTATTAAATCAGGAACATTACACGCAATTGGAAAGGGTATCATTCTTGCAGAAATTCAGCAGAATTCAAATGCTACATATCGCGTTTATGATTATGGGAGAGTTGATTCAAGCGGGAAACAACGTTCATTAAATATAGAAAAAGCAATAGCTGTGACTGACTTATCCCCCTCAAAATCATACCCAACTGAGCAATTAAGACAGTATACAGGATATAAAAAAAGACTACTTGCCAGCTGTGAATATTTTAATACTTATCTGTATTCAGTGGACACATCCTGTGAAATTGTTGCTGATAGCAAAAGCTTTAATTCAATAGTTGTTTTTGAGGGGAATCCTGTGATTAATTATAATGAAGGCACATTACCACTCAAAAAGGGCAACAGCGTTTTTGTTCCTGCATCTTTCGGGAAATACAAAATATCAGGACAGTGTGAGTTTATCTTTACAATAAAATAGATTATATAAATAAAATGAGCAAGCCATATATGGCTTGCTCATTTACATGTGAAAGTTAATTGTTTTTAACAAGTGAGAAATCAGAAAGAGTAATTAATGATAGTGGTGTATCAACACCATCGATCTTACCCATTGATACACAAAGTGTTGTGTTATCATCAGTATCACTAGGCATTGTAAAGGTTACTATTACTTCCTTCTCAACACCAGCTTCAAGACTGATATCAGATCCACCGTAATACGCATAAGCTGTACTTAAAAATGCAAGCTTGATTGTTCTGGCTTTATTTGATGTAACTTTAAATTGTGCAGTGTACTCTTTTCCTTCTTCAAGAATAATACCGGCCTGCTTTAGCTGTATGTTCCAGTCAGCTGTTCCAACATTAGTTACGTTGAAAATCGCTGTATTACTTTCGAATGATACTGCAGCTTCTCCAGGAGAAGTTATTGCTGTAGTCCAATCAGTACCAGCGTTAGAAAAATCATAATTTTTAATTACATTTATTCCTGTATCTGGTGAAGTGATTGGTGGTGCTTCAACTTCTTCTAATGAGAAGTCGTCAAGACAAACTCTGTGCTGTTGAGTAATCTGAACATCAATCTTTCCAAGGCATACACTTAGGAATGCTTCAGGATCAGTTGCAGCAGTCATTTTAAATACAAATTCAAATGATTGATAATCTTTTGTGAGGTCAACAATATTATCACTTGAATATACAGCCCAGCCCTTGCTTTCACCGCCTTGCATAATTACACGAATCTTTCTGCTGAGTGAAGATTTAGCTTTGAACTTGAGCTTATACCACTTGCCGTTTTCAAGTCCAACATTGTTTTGCTTGAGCTGAATTTTCCAGTCCTGGTCACCTGTATTCTTAATTGTGAAGTCAGCTGCGTTGTTTTCTGTTAGGCTATCAACAACATAACTTGCATCTGCTGATGAATCTGCATAAATATCATATCCAGCAAAACCAGCTGAGAAATCACCGTTCTTAATCATTGTGTCTTCAACAAGTCGTACATTATCAAGATATGTTGTTCCTTTAAGCCCCATATAGAATTCAATATCTGTATTTGTCAGGGATTCAGGTGTTGTAAACTTGATTGTATAACTCTTATTGTCTGCGGTTAACTGAGCTGTGTGTGCTGTACCAGCAACCATAACTGTCATTTCTTTTGCATTACTGTTACTTGCATCAAAGCTCAAAGCGTATTTCTTATTAGGTGCTAATGCTAAATCAGACTGTCCAATAATGAGGCTGTTGTTAGCTACTTCATTTGCTATGTAAACTTTCAGCTTGCGTATGTTATCTGTATTTGTTACTGAAACATTTGCGCCGCAGTTATTCTTAATTTCCCAGAAAGCTAATCTATTACTGCCTTCTTGGAATTCACCATTATAAACATGATTTCCATTTGCAAGAATAGTTTTCGCTTCTATTTCATTTGGGTCTGCTGCTATTGTCTTGATTATCTTGACGTTGCTAATATATACAGCAGATGTTGATCCGCTTGAACCAAGATTGAATTCAAAACGGCCGTTGCCATCAGATGCATTGCTCATCTTGAATGTATAATTATAGCTCTGCTTTGTTGTAGTAAGGTTTACTGTTGTGTCTGCAAAATATCTGCCAAAACCAAAATCAGGAGCAGTTATAGCAGTTTTTATTGTTCGGTTTGCATCTGCATAAGCGTCAAAGCTTATCTTGTATGTTGCACCCTTTTCCATCGGAATATTTGCCTGCATCAGCTGTACACTGTAATCAGCAGTACCCTGATTTGTTGTTGAAACCTTGATAGAATTATTCTTGATTTCAGTTGAAGCTAATCCACCAAGTGTTGTTCTGAACATCCAATTGGTTTCATCAGTAAGACTTTCATTATAAGCAAAGTTACCGTTGTTGATATAGTTGCCTGTTGCATCAGGATTTCTTAATATAACTGGTTTAATTGGCTTAGTAACATTTTCATTATAGCTTGCTTTCTGATATACTTTTACATTATCAATTATAAATTTTGCTTTATCAAAGTTTGTTGTACCATCTGGATTTCCTGGCCAGTTTCCACCTACAGCAAGGTTTAGTATCATATAGAAAGGCTGGTCGAATGGTGCAGGATAAGTAATTTCACCTTGATTTTCTGTCTTTGAGTACCAATCATTTTCTGTATGATAGAGAATGCCGTCTATGTACCAGTTTATTCTGCCTGGCAACCATTCAACAGAGAATGTGTGATACTGGTCTACAAAATTACCAGAAGAAAGAGTTTTTGCACCCTGACTTTCTCTGTGTGGATTTCCGTAATGTATTGTACCGTATGCAGTATTGGTTTTATGTCCAAGAATCTCTGCAATATCAATTTCTCCACATCTTGGCCACTGTCCATAAAGACTTTCATTTGTTGGCATCATCCAGAATGCAGGGAGGAAGCCCTGACCAGCTGGGAATTTTGCTCTCATCTCAAATATTCCGTATTTGAAATCGTGTTTACCTTGCGTGTTGACTCTTCCGGAAGTGTATGATACATTTCCGCCGTTGACAACCTTATTTGCTTTAATTACAAGATTACCATTTTCAACATAAACATTTTGAGTTGAATCAACATATTCCTGAAGTTCATTGTTAACCCAGCCTGGCTCGTGAGTTTCATAGTTCCAGTCTGCTCTGTTTAATGTTGTTCCGTTGAAATCGTCCTTCCATTTCAGGTTATAACCAACATAGGACAATTTCTGTACTGTACTTGGTGGAGTAGAAGGCTTTGTTGTTGTGCCACCTGTAGTTCCGCCTGTACTTCCTCCTGTATTACCACCAGTATTCCCCGTGTTTCCGGTATATCCGTTATCGTCAGTGTTGCCATTATTTTCATCTTCTGTCTTATCATCTGAATTATCTGTATCATCTTTTGGAGTATCAGTATCACCAGTTGCGTCATCTGTATCTGGCTTGCTTTCATCAACCTGTGATGAACTATTGTCACTTTTTGATGAACGTGAAGGCTTTGATTTCTTATCATTGCAACCGCTCAAGCCAATAGTGGCAAGAAAAACAATAGTCAACAAAACAATATTGATTTTTTTAATCAACTTATTTCACCCTTTCTTAATATTGAACAAATCGTGTCATTATCCGCTGTTGTAATGTATATTGGCAGCTGATTCAATGCTTTCATTTCCCCCTCCTTTATCGCATTGTCTTGCTGTAACAGGACATAATGATTTTAATGCTGTTTATACACATAAATGTTTTTGTTTATTACTTAATTTATAACATCTTTTTAATTTTATTTATATCTTTTATATTGTTTTTTTATCGTTTTAATGTTATTATCAGTATATAGTATACAAAAAGGAGTATTAATATGAATTACCAAAAGGAATTAGTATACAAAAACTTTTTTCAGATGGAGAATAATATTCTTCATGCGCCATATAATCCGGAGCTTGAA
>JAEWZG010000142.1 GCA_023395435.1 Bacillota bacterium | reverse complement strand
TTGCTGAAGCTACAAGAAAATATATTGAAGCTGGCAAGGATCAGCAGGGTAAAGGCTTTGACCCAAGAAAGCTTCTTGCTCCTGGTTTTGAAGCTATCAAAGGCACAGTTAAAGAAAAGATGGAACTCTTCGGTTCTGTTAACAAAGCATAATTTTTGTTAACTTAACTTTAATTTATAAGGTGGATAAGTTAATTATCCACCTTTAAATATGGATTGAGTGTATCCTAGGACACCACTCAACGCATACTCATAGTATGCAAATAAAAAAACAGGGGGTTTATACTTATGAAAAAATTTGATACAAAACGTATCGCAGTTTTCGGCGTTATTGCCGCAGTTTATGTTGTACTTACGGTTTCACTCGGTTTTATGTCTTATTGGGGAATACAGTTTCGAATTGCCGAAGCATTAACGTTATTATGCTTTTACAAAAAGGACTACATAATTCCTTTGACATTTGGTTGTGCAATAGCAAACCTTTTCAGCCCGATGTGGCAACTTGATGTACCATTCGGGACACTCGCAACATTAATTGCACTGTTATTGATTATAAAAAGCAAGAATATATATATCGCATCTCTAATGCCTGTTGTAATCAATGCAGTTGTTGTTGCTATTGAACTCAAAATTGCATTTAATCTTCCGATATGGATTTCAATGCTTCAGGTAGCAGCAGGGGAGTTTGCCTGTGTTTCTGTTTTAGGAGTAATTCTCTTTAAGACTATGGAAAGAAACCCAAAAATCATAAAACTGATAAAATTTGAATAACATTAAATCACAGGTTTATTACCTGTGATTTTTTTGTCTGTATATAGTAAAAAAATGTAATTACACAAAAGATTATAAAACATTTGGTAAAATTGAATAAAATTAGTTTAAAACTATTGCTAATTATATGCAATTATTATATAATAAGTTCAAGTGAATATTATCGGTGAAAGCTAATATTATTTTGCTTTATTTAATATAAACAGACTGGAGTGGATACAATTGAAAAGTTACGAAAGTACGAGGATTAAAAATATTGCGTTGGCAGGGCACGGCGGCTCCGGAAAAACATCGCTTGTTGAAGCAATGCTTTTCAAAAACGGAGTAACAGACAGACTTGGTAAAATTGCTGACGGTAATACGGTGAGTGATTTTAATTCTGAGGAAATTAAGCGTAAATCATCCATTTACACTTCCTTGTCTTATTATGAGAGAGATGATTTTAAAGTCAATCTTATAGACACCCCGGGTCTCTTTGATTATGCAGGCGGAATGGTTGAAGGTATTTTTGCAAGTGGTTGCGTAATGATTACTGTTTCAGGTAAATCAGGTGTCAAGGTCGGAACTGAAAAAGCATATGATTGTGCAACAAAATACAATAAGCCAAAGATGTTTGTAATAACAAAGATTGATGATGCTAACGCTGATTTTTATAAGGTTCTTGCAGAACTTAAATCAGTCTTCGGACCAACAGTATGTCCTATTGTTGTACCACATATTGAAGAAGGCAAGATAGTTTCATATGTAAATCTTATTGAGATGAAGGCTTATAAATATAATGAGAAGGGTGACGCTGTTGAAATTGAAATGCCTAAATCTGAATACAGACTTGACGGACTTGTTGCAGCAATAAGTGAAGCTGTTGCAGAAACTGACGAAGAATTGTTTGAAAAGTTCTTTTCTGGTGAACAATTTACTCAGAAGGAATTAATCAAAGGTATTCATGCAGGCATGAACTCTGGTGTAATTACTCCTGTAACTTGCGTAAGCTCAGCAACTCTTGTCGGTGTTGATATGCTTATGAAGGAAGTTTCATTGTTGCTCCCATCCCCAACAGAGCATGATGTTCTTAAAGCAACAATCAAAAAAGGTGAAAGAGTTGACGTCAGCATAAGTGATTCAGATCCTTTATGTGCTTTTGTATTCAAGACGGTATCCGATCCGTATATAGGAAAAATGTCATTTATTAAGGTTGTATCAGGAAAGCTTAAGACTGGTGGAGATTACGTAAATGCAACAACTGGTGAAAGCGAAAAAGTCGGCAAGCTATATATGCTTTGTGGTAAAAAACAGGAAGAAATCGCATTTGCTGGTGCTGGTGAAATAGTTGTAGCAACAAAGCTTTCTGTCAATACAAACGATACAATGTGCGATTCCTCAAGAATTCTTTCTATTGATAAAATGGAATTTCCGACACCATGCTATAAGATGGCTGCAAAGTCAAAGGCACAGGGTGATGAAAGTAAGATTTCGCAGGGTATACAGAAGATTCTTGATGAAGATAAAACACTTTCATACAAACAGGATGAAACGACTCACGAACAGATTCTCGCAGGACTTGGTGAACAACACCTTAGTTCGGTTCTTGCAAAGCTTAAGAATGATTTTGGTGTTGATATCGACCTTGTTGTTCCAAGGATTGCTTATAAGGAAACTATAAGAAAGAAAGTTAAGGTTCAGGGGAGACATAAAAAGCAATCAGGCGGTCACGGTCAGTACGGAGATGTCTGGATTGAATTTGAACCTTGTGTAAGTGACGAGCTTGTATTTGAAGAAAGAGTATTCGGTGGTGCTGTTCCAAAGAATTTCTTCCCTGCAGTAGAAAAAGGACTTCAGGAATGCACAAAGAAGGGTGTTCTTGCGGGCTTCCCAGTTGTTGGATTAAAGGCAATACTTGTTGATGGTTCATATCATCCGGTTGACTCATCTGAAATGGCATTTAAGATTGCTGCTTCAATTGCTTATAAGGAAGGCTTACGTCAGGCCGATCCGATACTTCTTGAACCTATCGGTGGACTAAATGTCACCGTTCCTGATGAAAATACAGGTGATATTATGGGCGACCTTAACAAGCGACGTGGCAGAGTTCTTGGAATGAATCCAGTCGGTAAAGGTCTAACAGAAATTGTTGCTGAAGTTCCAATGGCAGAAATGCAGGACTTCACAATGCTACTACGACAGATTACACAGGGCAGAGGCAGTTACACATTTGATATGCTAAGATATGAGCATTTACCATCACAATATGTTGCTGATGTTATTGCTAAATATTCAACAATTATTGATTAACATTATAGCGAGGCAGATTTAATGCCTCGCTTTTCCTATTGTTCGACAATTCATATCATAATTTTTACTTGCTTTTTTAACAGAATTAGTATAAAATAGATTAGGTGAGAGGTGAAATTAATGAACAAAACTTTAGAGAAGAAATGGATAAAAACCATACTTCCTTTTTCTTCTGTGCTCTATATGCTTTTTCTGTTATCATTAGCTTATAATACTTTTATGTATGAGCTTGTTATTAGTAACAAAATAATCTTTGGTATTCTATATGTGTTGTTTAATGCTGGAATGTTTGCATTGATGTATATGGCAAGAAACAGCAAGATGTCTTCGATAATATCATTATTCTTTCTGTTAGTAACATTCGTGATTGTGCTTTTTGTATTCGGGAATTATTTGATTATTGTTCCTATATTCCTTGTTTCAGTAGCAGCTCTCTTTACATCGAAAGGTAGCGAAACAAAAAAGACAATTATTGGAACAGCATATCTTCTCCTGTACGTTCTTGGTATAGTAGTATTTATCCTCATAAACAACTTTTTCGGCGATAAAATTGGTGGAAGAGAACTTACAAAGTCAAGCATTAAGAGTGGCGAACTTTCAAAGCTTTATACTCAAAAGCAGCTATCCCCACTTCTTGATAATACAGTTTCTCCTGATGGAAAATATCGCTTTTATGTCGTTGATATTGACAACAGATTAAATGGTGAAATTCAAATAGTAGTTGTTCCTAATAATCACGATAAGAATTTCGGGCTGTTCTCATTACGTGAAAAGGGAAGAACAAAAATTGTTGCATTTACAAAATCACGTGGTGATAAAGTGCTACCTACTGTAAAATGGATTGGTAAAAATAAGATCGAATATAAGTTCCCAGACTGGGCTAAAGAAAAGCATTCAGTTATTAAGAATGAAGATTGCGAAAAAGACTATTTCTCATTTCTTTACCGTTAACAAAACAAATAAAAAGGTCGTACATTTCTGTACGACCTTTATTTTTTTTAGCCTAATGTAACAATAATATCATTGATATCCTTAAGATCCTTATTTGCAATAAAGTTGCCATCAATTACATATCCGTTAATTGAAATATTCTTAACGCCATTCTGTACCTTATCAGGATTGTCAATAATGATTGATAGCTTTTTGCCTCTGAATACTTTGTTAATTTTAATACTATTCCAATCAGAAGGTATTGAAGGATCAATAACAAGTCCTTCAGCGTTTGGCCTCATACCAAGAATACCCTCGACACAACCAACCATTACTGTTGAAGCAGTTCCAGTGAGCCAGTGTACATGAGCACGTCCTTCGTATGGTGAAGCCTTACTTTCAACAAACTGTCCGTGAGCATAAGGCTCGATAACACGGATTTCTGCATTGTTGTTCATTGCAGCAGGTGAAGTTTCCATAAAGTACTGGAATGCTTTGTCACCATGTCCAAGTAATGATTCAGCAAGTATAGCCCAGCCCTGTGATTGTGAGAAGATACCGCCGTTTTCCTTTGTATCAGGATTGAATATGTGCATCAATGCACCGTCAAAATAATGATCTCTGTATGGGGGGTCAAGAAGCTTTGCACCAAACTTTGTATTTAGTATTCTGTCAACGCTTCCCATTGCCTTTTCGCCAATATCCTTGTCAGCAAAACCTGAAATTACGCTCCAGCTCTGTGGGTTGAGCCACATATTTGCTTCAGGGTCTTTCTTAGCGCCAACAATAATACCATCTTCTCTTATACCACGAATAAATCTGTCTTCATCCCAGCATTTCTCAAGTGAAGCACCAAGTTTGCTCTGAGCATAAGAAACAAAAGCAATATATTCCTTGTCGTCCTTTTCTTCAGCCATTTTCTTAATAATGCTCATTGCATAGTAAAGCTGGAATGCAACGAATGTTGATTCACCCTTTTTACCAAGTCTTAAGCAGTCATTCCAGTCAGCATGAAGGCCAGCAGGCATATTGTGATCACCCATATTGTTTAGTGAGAACTGGATTGCTCTCTTCAGGTGTTCATAAACTGTTGCTGTTCCACCATTAGCAAAAACAATTTCTTCATCTAAGAATTCCTTGTTTCCGCTTTCCCCAATGTACTTAACAATAGTAGGGAAGAGCCATAATGCATCGTCTGCTCTGTATGATGGATGTCCAGTTGCACATACATATGAATCATCATCAGGTGTATCCTCAAAGCCAGCCTTATGATCAAATTTAACAAGTGGAAGTCCAGCACCGTTATCGACCTGCGCTGAAAGCATAAAGCGGATTTTTTCAAGAGCCATATCAGGATCAAGGTGAATAATACCCTGAATATCCTGAACAGTATCACGATATCCATATCCGTTTCTGAGTCCACAATAAATAAATGAAGCAGCCCTTGACCAGATAAAAGTAATAAAACACTGATAAGCATTCCATACATTAATCATATTGTTGAATTCTTCGCTTGGAGTTTCAACAGAGAAAGCAGAAAGCTTTGCATGCCAGAAGTTCTTTAGTTCATTAACTTCTTTGTCAACAATGCCAGTCTTCTCATATTCTTTTAGAATTTCACCAGATTCAGCTGCGTTGTTCATACCGAGAATATAAATAATCTCTTTTGTTTCACCAGGCTGAAGTTCAATGTATGACTGCAAAGCACCACAGCAGTTTGAGTTAAAGTTAAGCTCATTGTCACATTTCCCTCTTTCAACAGCGATTGGGTTAGAATAGGATCTGTATTCACCAATGAATGATTTAAAGCTTCCGTTATAGCTTGCAACATCTGCACCAACCATACCAAAGAAGCGCTCAGCGTGATTTGAACCAGTTGCATCTCTTCCAGAGTTTTCGTTGATATGCTCAACAATTCTGTTACCCTCAAAGCTAGTTCTTGTTATAAACAATGTGTATTGAAGATTTACCTGATCCTGCTCATAGTTGCAGTCATTAGTGAATTCAATGAAGCCGAACATTGAGAGCTTTCTTGTCTTGCTATCGTTATTTGTAACCTTACATCTCCAAACCTCATATGCCTTGTTGTTTGGAACATAATAGGTTGTTTCACTGTTTATCTTTGAGTAATCAGTCGTGATAACAGTATAGCCTGTACCATGTTGGCATACAGTCTTATAATCATCAAGTGATTTTCCAACAGGCTGCCAGGTTGCAGACCAGTAATCGTTTTCATCTAAGTCATTAAAATAAATGTAACGCCCTGGTAATGCCATTTCTGTATTAAATCTGAAACGTGTGATTCTTCCGTTTGCCCCTGATTTTACGAAGCTGTAGCCAGCTGCGTTGTTTGAAATAATCGCACCGTATTCAGGAGAACCAAGATAGTTTACCCAAGGTGCAGGAGTGTTTGGCTTGTCAATAACATATTCTTTGTTATTAAGATCAAAATAACCGTATTTCATAATTTCCTCCCTGTAACATTATTTGTGCTAAAATATACTTTGATTTTATCATTTTATATAGAAAAATGCAATAGCAAATCATTATTTTTTAATAAATAAACGCTTCTGAAAAATATCAGAAGCGTATTATCTCTATTCAGCAAGACTAAAATCAACCTTACCAGAACTTACATCTGCTCGAGCAACCTTAATCTTTAATTTATCGCCTACTCGGTAAGCCTGCTGTGTAACATTATTTGTGAGCTTCATTGAGCCGTCGTATACATACTCGCCGCTTGGTAATTCCTCAACAGCAACTAAACCTTCACATGTGTTATCAAGTTCAACAAAGAAACCGAATTCCATGACGGAAATTATTCTTCCAACATATTCTTCGCCAATATGAGCTTTCATAAATTCAGCCTTATAGCAATCCTCACAGTCACGCTCAACCTTCATTGAAGTTAATTCAGCCTCAGTGCTTGCCTGTGATGAATGATAAACAAACTTCTGATAACGCTTCATAATTTCAGCGTGTGAAGTGCCGGTGAGGAAGTCACTCATTATTCTATGAATTGAAAGGTCAGGATAACGTCTGATTGGGGAAGTAAAATGTGCATAGTCAGCAAGAACAAGCCCGAAGTGGCCAACAGGATCAGGTGAATATTTTGCCTTAGCCATTGAGCGAAGTACAAGATTGTTCACTACCATTTCAAGGTCAGTGCCTTTTACTGAATCAATAATCTGTGCTAGGTGCTTTGGCTTGACATTCTTGTGTGGTGGGAATGCTATCCCAAGTGACTTTAATGTTTCTTCAAGAGTATTTATCTTTTCAACGCCTGGATCTTCGTGAATACGATAAACGAAAGGTAGTTCATTTTCTCTCGCAAGCTTTGCAGCAGATTCATTTGCCATAAGCATAAAGTCTTCAATAATTTCTTCACTTGTTCCGCGTGAACGTGGAATAACATCAACACAGAAGTCATCATCATTAATAATTAGCTTGCTTTCAGCAGTTTCAAGTTCAGGAGCACCACGAAGCTTTTTGTTTCTCTTAAGAATTTTTGCAAGCTCGTCCATTAATTTAAGTGATGCTTTTACTTCTTTATATTTTTTATCAATTTCAGGAGTCTGAGTTCCGCCAAGAATCGTATTGATTTCAGAATAAACGCCTTTTACTCTTGAACGTATAATTGTTTTTGCAAATTTATAATCTGTTAAAGCACCCTCAAAATCAATCTTCATTAATGCGGAGAATGCAAGCCTATCTTCCTGTGGATTAAGTGAGCATATACCGTTTGATAGCTCTTTTGGTAGCATCGGGATTACTCTGTTAGCATAATATACACTTGTTCCACGGTGTATTGCTTCATTGTCAAGTTCTGATTTTGGCTTAACATAATATGATACGTCAGCTATATGAACGCCAAGTTCATATCCCTCAGAAGTCTTATTTATAGAAATTGCATCGTCAATATCTTTTGTGTCAGCTCCGTCAATAGTGAAGATAACTTCATTTCTCAAGTCAAGACGATTAGGAGCTTCCTTTTTAATTGTTGTCATGTCAGAAACTTGTATAGCTTCATCAAGAACAGTCTTAGGGAATTCAAGAGAAATTCCGTTGAGTTCAAGCACTGACATAGCACATACTGAAGCCTTCGCAGAACTTCCAAAGCAAGTGATTATCCTACAGGTATGTTCGCTGTGACGTGTCCCTCTATAAGCTATTTCACAAAGCACCTTGTCGCCTTCATTGACCTCATAGTCTGGAAGATTTTCAATAGGCAGAGCATACTGTGACATAATATCAGGAATAACACAGAATGTGTCAAACTCTCTTTTAATATTACCAGTAAAGCGTGAAAAGTCCTGATTGACAATATTGACAACTTCACCCTCAAGTGATTCGCCTTTGCCCTTGAATGCTCTAACATTTACAGTATCATCAGGCATTGCACCTTTAAGGAACTTTCCTGGAATAAAAATTACCTCTTCAGTTTTAATGTCCTTAGCAAAACCAAAGGTTTTATTAAGGCGAGTAATCTTTGCAGTAACAAGTCCGCAGTATTTTGGGAGAAGGAAGCCGTCAGGCTGTTCAAAAATCTCACCGTTGACTTTCATTCTCTCAAGAGTTTCAGTAAAATGCTTGAAGTCTTTATCAGAAACACGGCAGGACCTTAACAGCTTTTTGTATGGTAGAGGTTGCTTACCGGTCTTTTTAATTTTATCTAATATGATTTTTTTGTATGTTTCTTTCATTTTATTCCTCCGTTGTTTGTTCCTTGTTTATAATAAAATTTTGTGCAGTAAAACACTAATTATGCTTTTTCAGATATGCAAATAGCCCTACGTAAAAACGCAGGGCTATAAATTAATCATTTTTACTTTAGTATATTAACAAGCAAAGTTACTCCGAAGAAAATAAAAGCAGCAACTTTTGTGAAGTTTGCAACCTTTGAGTCTCTTGTCTTGCTACCGTTTCTTCCAAAGAAAGAATCATTAGAAGAACCTGTAATAGCTGATGTCATTCCTGGGTCCTTACTGTCCTGAACAAGAACAACTAGAATTATAATTACACATGCTATTACCAATAATATACCACTGATAAGCTGAATAGTATTCATCAATAACCCTCCGTAAAACTTTAACATTCTAATAAAGTATATCATATATTAAATTTATTTGCAAGTCCTTATTATAATTTACTTTGCTATTTTTTTCTAATAAATCCTAACATAGAAAAAATCAAAAAAACAGTAAGATTAGCTACAACAACACTTGCTCCAGCAGGTACTTCATAAACAAACGAAGCAAATATGCCCATAAAGAAGCAACAAACTGAAATTATTGCCGAAGAAATAATTACACTTCGAAAGTTCTTGAATATTCTCATAGAACTCAATGCAGGGAAGATGATAAGGCTTGATATTAACATTGTTCCCATTATTCTCATCCCTATTACAATAGTAATAGCTGTAAGGAAGGCTATCATCATATTGAATGCTTTAACATTTGTCCCAGAAGCCTTTGAAAAATTCTCATCAAAGGTAACAGCAAACAGCCTGTTATAAAATAAGATAAAAACAATTAGTACAGCAATAGAAAGTATAATAGAAATTCTTGAGTCATTATCAGTAATAGCAAGAGCTGAACCGAACATATAACTCATTACGTCCATATTCATTCCGTTTTTAAGTGAAGTTGCAATTACACCTATTGCTATTGAACTGCTTGATATTAATGCAATGGCAGCATCTCCCTTTATTTTGCCATTTTCACTTATTTTAAGCAAAAGAAATGCAGCAACAACTACTACTGGTACAGAAACCTGTAGAGGTGCAAGATTAAGTGCCATAGCAACAGATAACGCACCAAATCCAACGTGAGATAATCCGTCACCAATCATTGAATATCTTTTAAGTACAAGACTAACGCCAAGCAAAGCGGCACAAAGAGAAACAAGACCGCCTACAAGTAAAGCCTTTCGTATAAAATCAAAGGAAAGAAAATCATTTATCATCGCAAGCATTGTGTTTTCCTCCTAAGAATTTTTTGCCGATCTCACTTTCTTTATATTCGACAGATGTTCCGAAGAATAAAAGGCTGTTATCCATATGGAGGATTTTGTTTGCATTGTTTACAGCAGAATCAATATCGTGTGAAACCATTATAATAGTAATATTATTTTCTTCATTAAGTTTTTTAATTATTTTGTACATTTCAGCAGTAACAATCGGATCAAGCCCTGCAACAGGTTCATCAAGAATTAATAAGTCTTTTGTTGCACATAATGCTCTTGCTAAAAGAACTCTTTGCTGCTGACCGCCTGAAAGTTCACGATAGCATTTATGTTTTAGGTGCTTGATACCAAGCTTAGCGATATTTTCATCAGCGCGTTTTTTGTCTTTTTTTGTATAGAAAGGTATAATACCCTTGCTATTAAGACAACCCGACAGAACAACTTCATAAACTGAGGCAGGGAAGTCCCGTTGAATAACAGTTTGTTGCGGAAGATATCCTATTTTATTTGTGGTGTCATCACCGAAAATAATATCTCCGCTTTTTGGTTTTAAAAGTCCTGCGATTGTTTTGATAAGTGTACTTTTACCAGAACCATTTTCGCCGATAACAAAAACATAGTCGCCTTTTTCAATAGAAAAGCTTATGTCTGAAACGGCGTGAAAATTATCATAGTTTACACAAAGGTTTTTGCAAGTTAGCAATGCCATTAATTAAGCCCCTTCCTGAGGTTTATGATATTCTGTTTCATTAATTGAATATAAGTTATCCCTGCTTTAAGTTCATCTTTTGAAACATTATGACATGAGTGTAAAATTAAAGGTTCAGCACCGGTTTCTTTAGCTATAGCCTTTGCAACCTTTGGATCAACAAGCTCTTCATAGAAAATAACCTTAATTTTCTTTTCCTTCATTTGTTTTATAATTTCTGAAACAGCCTTTGCACTTGGTTCTGTTTCTGTTGAGCATGAATCATAAGCGGCAGTGTATTTAAGATTATATCGTTCAGCAAAATAATGCAATGCGAATCTTCCAGCAAAAAAAAGTTCGGTATGCTTTGATGTTGATATAACATCTTTAAGTTCACTGTCAATTCTGTCAAGCTCTTTTTTGTATTTCACTGCGTTTGATTTATAGAAATCCGAATTTTTCTCATCAATTTCACAAAGACCATTGACAATATTATCAACCATTATTTTAGCGTATTGTGGATCAGTCCATATATGGGGATCATATTCATGATGATGTTCTTCAGGTTCTTCATGTTCCTCTTCCTCGTGTTCTTCTGTCTTTTCAAGAGTAATACCTTTTGAAACATCAACCACCTTGAGTTTTTTGCTTTTTGTACTTTTTATTACCTTATCAGCCCAAACCTCCATATACTTCCCTGTATATATAAACATGTCTGATTTGCCAATATCAATAATATCAGAAGCAGTAGGATCATATGAATGGCTGTCAACACCAGCGGGTAAAAGCAATTCAACATCTGCCTTATCACCGACAATCTGCTTTGCAAAGTCATATTGAGGGTATAGTGTAGCAATTATTTTAAGCTTTCCGTTATCCTTTTTGTTTTCATCTGTACATCCTGCCATAGAAAAAACAAGGATTGCACAGCAAATAAAGCTAAGTATTTTTTTCATAAATCAATCTCCTTTATGTCTTGCCTGTAGGCAATCTGAACAAATGCCATAAAGCACTGTTTTAGAATAGTCTATTTCAAAATTATGGTGGGACATAATATGATTATTCAGGCTTCCTATATAATCACAGTCAACATGCAATAGCACACCACATGATGAGCATTTGAAATGAAAGTGTTCATCACAATGAGTATTGTTATCAATATATTCGAAACAGGCTGATGCACCATCATCAGCAATATACTTTCTCACCAAGTTGGTTTTCTCAAGCTTTTCAAGATAACGATATACAGTTGATTTACCAACACTGTTACCCTGAGACTTAAGAAGCTCAAAAATATCCTCTGCAGTAAAGTGCTTTCCAGCATTATCTTTAAAAAATGAAAGAATATATTCACGCTGTTTTGTTCTGTAACTCGTATTATCCAAGTTTATCACCTCTATTTGAAAATGATTTTCAATTTCATATTTAATTTTACTACTATTTCTAAGTATTGTCAACTTTATTTTGGATAAACTTAATAAATAACCAAAAACAAATAATAAAAAATAATTTTATGCAATAATTGAAAACACTTCTTGCAAAATCCATAATAATTGTCCTATATTTTGATTGAATATAAATATAAATGAATTATAAAAAAAATAAAATTTCAAAAAATATTGACAAAGCTTCATTTATATGTATAATTGTATACAATGATACAAAATAATAAGATAGGTGATAGAAATGATTGAATTAAGCAAAAAATCAAATTTACTGGAACAGGACCCATACAAGTACACAATTCAGGATGTTGAAGAACCTAATCTATTTAGGGATTTATTTCCTTATAGTGAAGTTCCAAAAACTCCGTTCAATTTTAGGAAGGTGCCTATTAATACCCCTGAAAACATATGGATTACAGACACAACTTTCCGTGACGGTCAGCAATCACAGTCCCCATATTCACCAAAGCAGATTGTTGATATATTTGATTTGTTACACAGGCTTAGCGGACCAAACGGAATTGTAAGACAGACTGAATTTTTTGTTTATAGCAAAAAAGACAGGGAAGCCTTGGATAAATGCTTGGATCGAGGATACACATTCCCTGAAATTACAACATGGATAAGAGCAACAAAAAGCGATTTCAAGCTTGTAAAAGATATCGGAATCAAAGAAACAGGAATTTTGGTTTCCTGCTCTGACTATCATATATTCAAAAAGCTTAATATGACAAGAAAGCAGGCTCTCGACCATTATCTTTCTGTAGTATCTGATGCTATTGAAGCTGGTGTAAATCCACGTTGTCACTTTGAAGATATTACAAGAGCTGACTTTTTCGGCTTTGTTGTTCCTTTTGCAAGTGCATTAATGGAAATGGGCAAGCAGGCTAATATTCCTGTAAAAATCCGTGCCTGCGATACGATGGGCTATGGAATACCTTTCACAGGCGTTGCACCACCAAGAAGTGTCCCAGGAATTATATATGGCTTACAGCATTATGCTGAAGTACCATCAGAGCTTCTTGAATGGCATGGTCATAACGATTTCTATAAAGGTGTAACAAATGCAACAACCGCTTGGTTGTATGGTGCATCTGCTGTAAACTGTTCACTTTTAGGTATTGGTGAAAGAACAGGTAACGTTCCGCTTGAAGCAATGGTATTTGAATATGCTTCACTTCGTGGAACAATGGACGGAATGGACCCAACAGCAGTCACAGATATAGCAAGATATTTTGAGAAGGAAATCGGCTACGAAATTCCAGCAATGACTCCTTTTGTGGGAAAGCATTTTAATGTAACAAGAGCTGGAATTCACGCTGATGGACTTTTAAAGGACGAAGAAATCTATAATATTTTTGATACAAAGAAAATTTTAAACAGACCAATTTCTGTTGCAGTAAGTAACACATCAGGTCTTGCTGGAATTGCATATTGGATCAATAATTTCTATGAGCTTGATGACAGCAATAAGATTGAGAAAAAAGATGAGCTCGTATTAAAAATCAAAGAATGGATTGACGGCGAATATGATAATGGAAGACAGACAGTAATAAGTGATGAAGAGCTTGTTGACAAAATCAATGAACTTGCACCACAAAGATTTATTATTGGATAAACTGGTGGTGAATAATATGAAGCAGATTGGGCAGATTACCGATTCAAATTCATTAAGAGCATTGGTTTTCTCAGAAATTGAAAAATCAATTCTCGACAACGTTATAAAGCCAGGTGAAAGTCTTATAGAATGCAAGCTTTCTGCCGAGCTTGGTGTCAGCCGTACTCCTGTACGAGAAGCCTTACGACAGCTTGAGCTTGAAGGACTAGTAAAAACGGTCCCAAACAAGGGCGCAATAGTTGTTGGTATATCTCAGAAGGACATTGAGGATATATATAATATAAGGAAGGTTATTGAAGGCCTTGCTGCACGATGGGCAGCAGAGAAAATTTCAGATAAAGATATTGAACGTCTTTCTGATGTTGTTGATCTTCAGGAGTTTTATGCAAACAAAAATGATGCAATTCAGGTGTGGCAGTTAGATACTGCATTCCATGAAATTATTTTCAGTGCTTGCGGAAGTCGAATGTTAATGCATACTCTGTCACTATTCCACCACTATATACAGAAGGCAAGGGAACTTTCCTTTAAAACGAGTGGAAGACCTTCGCTTGCGGTTGAAGAACACAGAAAAATTCTTGGCGCAATAAGAAGTCACAATGCCGATGCGGCAGAAAAACTCACTGCAGAGCATATCAAACTTGCAAAAGACAATTTTTTCGAAAATATTAAAGTATGAATTAACAGAGCCTTTTATTATGAAAGGCTCTGTTCTTGCATTATATAGTAAATAATGCTAGTATAAAAAGGGTGATGTATAATGGAATCAATATTTGAACTTGTTACTGGTCTTGAAGATAAGAAAAATACATATGCTTGTGGCTGTATGAAGCAGCTTGAAGAAGAAAGTGGCATTTCAGACTCTGTATATGAATATATGGATAAATTTATATCAATGCTTGATAATGAGAATTCTTATGTAAGAAACAGAGCATTGACTCTTATTTGCGCTAACTCAAAATGGGATAAGAAAAATAAAATAAATAACAGCATATTAAAAATCCTAGATCATATCAGTGATGAAAAACCAATAACCTCACGAACATGCATAAAGCATTTGCCTTATCTTGCCGATAATAAGCCTGAATTATCAGATACTATCTGCGAAGCGCTTGAAAAGGCTGATACTCTGAAATATGCCGATAGCATGCGCGGACTTGTTGAAAGAGATATTAATGATGCATTGAAGAAAATAAAAAAAACAACAAGCGATTAAGTGTAATTATAATAACAGAGCAAAATGTTCCATAATTTTTGCTTTTTAGCATATAAATGAAATTCCAGAGAATAATGAATTTATGAAGAAAGAGGATGTTATGGAAAGGAAGAATAAATTTCAAAATAATTCAGTATTAATATATTTTATTGTAATAGTACTTTCGGTTGCATTTATTGGTACTGGTTATTCAATCTGCAAGCCTGAAGTTAAATCAGGTTCATCGGAAGTAAAAATGTATCCAGCAAAAGTAGTGGATGTTTATAATAAAATTGAGTCATCCTATTCCCTTGAGGGGGAGGGTAATGAAGTTAAACAAGAGCTTGTTTTATTTGTTGCACAATTCACAGGAGACTTTAAAAAAGGTGAAAAAGTTGAAGCTGTGCAGAAGATTGATCAGCTTTATTATTATCAGCCTCAGGAAGTAAAAAATGGTGATAAAGTGCTCTTATCGTTTAGTTCGGAAACAGGAGAGGGCGAATGGACTTATATTGAGCATAATAGAATTGTTCCATTAATAGCTCTTGTTTCATTCTTTTTGCTTCTTATTCTTATAATCGGGCGTAAGAAGGGCTTTAATACAATTGTTTCACTTATTTTTACGGCTGCATCTATTTTTGCGGTTTATATTCCTTCTATATTAAAAGGACATAATATTTATCTTTCTACTATTATAATAAGTGTGTTTATTATTCTGATGAGCCTTATCATAATTAACGGAATTAATAAGAAAACTCTATGCGCTGTTCTTGGGAATATTGGTGGTATATTAATAGCGGGTTTACTTGCTATTATTATGAATAAGATTCTGCATATAACAGGTTTAATGGATGATGATTTTGTTTTATTAACATTATTGAACGAGAAGAATCCTATTGATTTACAGGCAATAATATGGGGAAGTATAGTTATAGGTTCACTTGGAGCAATAATGGACGTTGCTATGTCAATAGCATCTGCCATGAATGAGCTTTCTGATACTATGAAGAATAAATCATTTTCAAGACTTCTTAAATCAGGTATGAATATTGGAAAAGATG
>JAEWZG010000090.1 GCA_023395435.1 Bacillota bacterium | reverse complement strand
GTCTATGCGACAAAGGGAGGGAATAAATAATGGCAGAAATTCGTGTTGGAAAAAACGAGACTTTAGATACAGCTCTTAAGCGCTTTAAGAGATCATGTGCTAAGGACGGCGTTATTGCTGAAGTTCGTAAGAGAGAACACTACGAAAAGCCTTCAGTAAAACGTAAAAAGAAGTCCGAAGCTGCACGTAAGCGTAAGTTCTAATACTGGGCTTCAAGCAGAACGGAACTTGAAAAGTAAGTTAAAGCGAGCAGCTTCTGCTCGCTTTTTCATTTATCCAAAAATAATTATTAAAGGTGAAATATGATTTTTCGACCAACATACGTTTTAAAATCTGTTACTGATATTTCAGTAGAATATCTTAAAGAAAAAAATATTAAGGGCTTGATCCTTGACCTTGATAATACATTAACCACTCATAACAATCCGCAACCAGCAGAAAAAGTCACTGACTGGATTACAGATATGAAAAGCAGTGGTATTAAAATGATGATAGTTTCAAATAATAGGGCGGAAAGAGTCATTCCTTTTGCACAAAATCTTGGGCTTGACTTTGTCCCGAATGGAAGAAAACCACTTGCAGCAGGATTTAAAAAGGCACAACAGCTCATGGCGATTCCTTTTTCTGAAATTGCAATAGTAGGTGATCAGATTTTTACTGATGTGTTAGGTGCAAATCTTAAAAGAGTAAGGACAATCTATGTACATCCTATTGAGCTTGAAAGCGGATTTTTCTTCAAAATTAAAAGATTTTTAGAAAAGCCTTTTATCAGGAACTTAAAATAAGGAGAATTAATATGTCAGCTATTTTCGGACCGGCTGGGAACTCTGACAGCTTTGCAGCACAAGGCTTTAAGAGCACGATGGATGCACCAGAATTTCTTTCTAAAATGGGACTTGATGCTTATGAGTACCAATGTGGTAAGGGCGTAAAAACAGGTCAAGAAACTGCAATAAAGTTTGGTGCAAAAGCAAAAGAAAATAATATAACATTATCAATACATGCCCCTTATTATATTTCTCTTTCAAGTGTTGAAGAAGAAAAAAGGAACAACAGCATAGGCTATATTATGCAGACGGCAAACCTTGCTGAATATATGGGCGCTGATAGAATAATAATTCATTCAGGTTCATGTGCTAAATTATCCCGTTTAGAAGCACTAGAATTTGCAAAGAATACAATAAAAAGAGCAAGAGCGAAAGCTATTGATGATGGACTTGCTAATATTACCTTCTGCCCTGAAACAATGGGAAAACATAATCAGCTTGGTGACTTGTATGAGGTAATGGAGCTTTGCAAGATTGATGAAAGTTTTGTTCCTTGCATCGACTTTGGCCACCTTAATGCAAGAACGAACGGTTCAATAAATGCAAAAGAAGAGTATGCAAAAATACTTGATACTATAGAAAATGAACTTGGTGCAGAGAGATTAAAAGTTTTTCACTCACATTTCAGTAAAATTGAATATACTGAAAAGGGAGGGGAAGTCAAGCACCTTACATTCAAGGATATGCTTTATGGCCCTCAGTTTGAACCATTAATGGAGCTTGTTGCACGAAAGAACCTTTCACCGAGATTTATCTGCGAGAGTGCTGGAACACAGGCAGAAGATGCACTTGCAATGAAGAAGTATTATAAATCATTATAGAGAGGACAAAATTATGGAGAAAAAAATTCTTATCATTCACGGACCAAATTTAAACCTTCTTGGCGAACGTGAGCCTGATGTTTACGGATATGATACTATGGAATCCATTAATGGTGAAATTACTAAGGAAGCACAGAAATTAGGATTGTCCTGTGACTTTATTCAGAGCAACCATGAGGGCGAAATAATTGATAAAATCCATAATGTACGAAAAACTCATTCAGGTATAATTATCAATCCCGGTGCTTATACTCATTATAGCTATGCAATCCGAGATGCTATTGCAGCAATAACCATTCCTTGTATTGAAGTCCACCTCAGCAACGTTTATTCGAGAGATGAATTCCGTTCAAAATCCGTTATTGCACCAGTATGCAAGGGGCAGATTGCTGGCTTTGGAAAACAAAGCTATATCCTTGCATTAAAAGGAATAGCAGAAATGGTGTGAACTAACTAATGAACAGATTTGAAAAACTTTTCAACATCTTGGGTAATGACACAGATAGCATTTTGATAACATCGGATATAAACAGAAGGTATTTTTCAGGCATGAAATCATCAGCAGGATATATCCTTGCTTTTCCTGAAAAAGCTTACCTTCTTATTGACTTTAGATATATAGAAAAGGCAAAGAAAACAGTAAAAGACTGTGAAGTTATCTTACTCAAAAGTTTGAAGAATCAATGCAAAGAACTTTTAGAGAAGCATAATGCAAAAATAATATGTATTGAAAGCGATAACGTCACAATTTCAGATCTTCAAGAGCTTAACAAGTACTTTGAAGGTTATGATATTGATATGACATCTAAGCTCAGTAACGCTATTACACAGCTAAGAAGTTTAAAAACCCCTGAGGAAATTGAAAAAATCACAAAAGCACAGAGAATTGCAGAAAAAGCTTTTGATAATGTGTTAAACTTTATCAAGCCTGGCAAAACTGAAAAAGAGATAGCATTAGAACTTGAGTTTTATATGCTGAGAAATGGTGCAGAGGCTTTGTCTTTTGATACCATTGCTCTTGCAGGAAAAAATACTTCCCTTCCTCACGGCGTGCCTTCAGACACTCCGGTTAAAAGCGGTGACTTTGTGCTTATGGACTACGGTGCTGTATTTGATGGATATCATAGTGATATGACACGTACAATCTGCGTCGGTAATCCAACAGACGAAATGAAAGAGATTTACCAAATCGTCTTAAGCGCGCAGAGTAAAGCTCTTGATTTTGTAAAAGCAGGCATCACAGGAAAAGAACTCGACGCAGTAGCAAGGGATGAAATTTTCTTTGCAGGTTATGGCGAAAACTTTGGTCACGGGCTTGGTCATGGTGTAGGAATGGAAATTCACGAGTATCCTAATGCGGCATCGTCTTTTGACAAAGTAATTGAAGAAAATACTGTCATAACAATTGAGCCAGGTATATATCTCCCAGATAAATTCGGCGTAAGAATAGAAGATTTTGTAGTAGTAAAACAGGATTTCTGCGAAAATATAACAAAATGTGCAAAAAATCTAATTTGTATTTAAATAGTACTTGCAAAAATATATAATTTAGGGTAAAATAGAATATAATATTTTATAATTATTACTGCAGAAGACAAAAAATTGTGGAGGTTATTTATGATAGTAGCTGGAGATTTCAGAAATGGTGTTACTTTTGAAATGGATGGCAATGTATTGCAGATTGTTGAATTCCAACATGTTAAACCAGGTAAAGGTGCAGCATTCGTAAGAA
>JAEWZG010000059.1 GCA_023395435.1 Bacillota bacterium | reverse complement strand
TATCTCACTAATAAGCTGACCACTTTTTGTGGTCTTTCTTTTTAGTATGTCAAATTTTTAGGTTAAGGGTTGAATTTATGTTATTTACTATAAGTTTGACAAACAATAAGGATTTTGTCCGTCTTTATAAAAACGGTAGATATGTCAATTCTAAAGAGTGCGTTGTTTATTATACTAAAAACAATTTGCCTTATAATAGGCTCGGATTGACAACAAGCAAGAAAATAGGAAATGCCGTTTTAAGAAACAGAGCGAGAAGAGTCATGAGGGCTGCTTATCAGCAGGCTGAAATATTATTTCCTGTCGGATTTGATATTGTAATTGTTGCGAGAACTGGCGCTGGTTCTGTAAAATCAGATGTAATTAAAGATTTTTTTATTTCAAGAGTAGTCAAGAGTATTAATAAAGGCGAGAAAAACTGTCAAAAATCAGAGAAAGTATAGTTATGAAAAGATTTTTCATGTGTCTTGTAAGAGGATATCAGAAATATATTTCTCCTCTTAAAAAGCCGTCGTGCAGATTCTATCCGACTTGCTCGACTTATTCATTGAAGGCTTTTGAAAAACATGGGGCAGTAAAAGGACTTTATCTCACAATAAGAAGATTGCTTAGGTGCAATCCATTCAATCCGGGTGGTATTGATTACGTGCCGGAAGAATTTCATTTTTTTAAGAAGAAAAAAACATAGCTTTAGCGTGTTAAGATATTACAGGAGGATGTTAGATGAATATTATCAGCTATCCATTTGGCTGGATAATGTATTTTTGCTATTCTATAGTTAAAAATTATGGACTTGCATTAATACTGTTCACCTTATTCACAAAAATTATTTTATTTCCTTTATCAATTAAACAGCAAAAAAACACAGCAAGGACACAGGCGCTTGCTCCGAGGCTTGAAAAGCTGAAGAAAAAATGCGGTAATAACAAGCAGAAATATAATGAGGAAATGATGCGTCTATATCAGGAAGAAAACATTAACCCAATGAGCGGATGTCTTCCATTGGTAATTCAAATGCCTATAATTTTCGGTCTTTATTATGTAATATATGCTCCACTGTCATATATTTTAAGATTGTCGGATGGAGTAATAAAAACAGCTACAAAAATAATTGAAGATAATGCTCATAATATAAAGCTTTTTGCTGAGATTAATGCAGACAAACAATTTGATAACAGACCACAACTATATATTCTTGATGCAATCCAGAAGTATCCAAAAGAATTTTCCGGTGAGTTAAGCAAAAATGTTATTGATAAAATAGGGAATTTTGATTATACATTCTTTGGACTTGATCTTGGTAAGATACCATCATGGGGTTGGAATTTGCTTATTTTAATTCCACTTCTTTCATTCCTTACAAACTTAGGTTATACCTTCTATACTCAATATAAGATGAAAAAGAACAACCCAAGCGCAAATCAGATGGGTATGGGCATGAGCGCAATGCTTTATGTAATGCCTATAGTTTCAGCAGTTTTCACATTCCAGTTCCCAGCTGGTGTTGGTATATACTGGATTATTTCAACTGTATTCTCATTCTTCCAGACAATGCTCTTATATAAGCTTTATTCAGCAGAAAGAGTTGCTGCGATGGATTTGAAAAAAGGACCTAAGAAAAAGAAGAAGAAGAGTATGTATGAACGCATGATGGAAGCTCAGCTTGCACAGCAGAATGGCGGAGTTCCAGTTTCAACAAATAATGATGACGACACTCCTGAGGAAAAGCTATCAAAATCTGCCACAAAAGAACTTCAGAGACAACGTCTTAATGAAGCAAGAAGACGTATGGCAGAAAAGTATGGCGAAGACTATGATGACAGTGCCGACTAAATAAGGAGAGATAAAAATGGAGAAGATTTTTATAGCTAAATCTGTCAGCGAAGCAAAAGATGCTGCTGTTGCTGAATTCGGTGTTGACGTTTCAAAAATTACATTTGAAATTCTTGAAGAGCCTAAAAAAGGGATTTTTGGAAAATCAAAGGGTGACGCTAAGATTTCAGCTTCTTACGAAGAGACAAAGATTGATATAGCTAAGGCTTATATTAAGAAGCTTTTATCTGAAATGAATATTAATGATGTTGATTTCAAGGTTGAAGAAACCGAAGGTGGAGCTTTAGTTGATATTATTTCGAGTGAAAGCAGTGCTTTTATTGGTAAAAAGGGCGAGGTTCTTGATAGCATTCAGTATCTTACTTCACTTGTATGCAACAAAGGGGACAAGGAATACTACAGAATTAGTCTTGATACAGATGGGTACAGAGAAAAAAGAAAAGTTCAGCTTGAATCTCTTGCTGAAAAAATTTCAAAGAATGTTATTAAAAATGGAAGAGCTTCAGCTCTTGAACCTATGAACCCTTATGAAAGAAGAATTATACACGCAAAGGTTGCTGAAATTGAAGGAGTTAATTCACATTCAACAGGACAGGATCCTTTCAGAAAAGTTATTATTTCTTCAAACAATAAACGCCCTGAAAGAAAACCCGGTGATTTCAAGAAGAGGAACAACAATAACAATAACAGAAATTCAAAGCCAAAGGCTTTTGATATTAAGACATCCTTTGAAAAAGATTATAAAAAACCAAGACCAGAGGATAGCCTCGGTTCAGGTCTTTACTCAAAGATTGAGTTTTAAAAAACGGGGAGCATACTTTTTGGGTATGCTCTTTTTGTTGATATATCGGGAGGATTTATGAGTACAATCTGTGCGATTGCTACACCACTTGCTGTCGGTGGAATTTCAGTTATCAGAATATCTGGAGAAAAAGCAATAGAAATTGCAAAGAGCGTTTTTTCAACATTAAATTGCAAAGGTGTTGAAAAAATGTTAGGGTATACCTGTGCTTACGGCAAGGTAATTAGCGAGGGAAAAGAAATTGATGACGGAATACTGACAGTTTTCAGAGCGCCAAAAAGCTTTACTGGTGAGGATGTCTGTGAAATTTCATGCCACGGCGGACTTTTTGTAACAAAACAGGTTCTTCGTGCGGTTATACGCAGTGGTGCTGTTCCTGCGCAAGCCGGTGAATTTACTAAAAGAGCATTTTTGAATGGCAAAATGTCACTCACCCAGGCTGAAGCAGTAATGGATGTAATTTCTGCACAAGGGGAACGATCATTGCGTGCTGCTATTTCATCACACGAGGGTGCATTATATAAAAGAATAAGAAAAATTACCGATAAGCTTGTTTCAATTTTAGGTGAGCTGGCGGCTTGGGTTGATTACCCTGAGGAAGATTTACCTGACATTGAATTTTCAACCTTGCAGAATTCGATTTCTCAGAATATTTCTGAACTTGACAATTTATTAGCGTCATATGATTCAGGAAGAATTTTTAGAAATGGCATTGATACAGCTATTGTTGGGAAGCCAAATGTCGGCAAGTCAACATTAATGAATTTACTCCTCGGGTATGACAGAAGTATTGTTACTGAAATTGAGGGGACAACCCGTGATATTGTTGAGGAAAATGCAAGAATTGGTGAGATAGTTCTAAGACTTTCAGACACAGCCGGTATTCACGAAACCCAGGATATTGTTGAGGGTGTTGGTGTAAACCTGGCTAAGAAAAAAATTGGCGAGGCTGACTTGGTTCTTGCTGTTTTTGATAATTCAAAAAAGCTCACTGATGAGGATTTTTCACTTATTGAAAGTGTCAAGGACAAGCATTGTATTGCTGTTTTAAATAAAACCGATCTTGAGTCAATGGTTGACATAAATGTATTAAAAGAGTATTTTAAATATGTTGTTGAAATTTCCGCCAAAAATAATGACGGAATAGATATGCTAAAATCAGCACTTGAAGAAATATTTAATCTTAATGATTTTGACGCAACAAGTGGAATTATAGCAAATGAACGTCAAAAGCAATGTGTTGAGTCAGCAAAAGATTATCTTGTTAAGGCTAATGGCGTCCTTATTTCTGGTGAAACCTATGACGCTGTAACTGTTCTTATTGACAAGGCTGCTGAAAGTTTACTTGAGCTATCTGGTGAGAAGGCAACAGAAGCTGTTGTTAATGATGTCTTTTCAAGATTCTGTGTAGGAAAATAGTGTTTCACGTGGAACATTATTCTATTTTCTAAGTTTTTATATTCAAAGTGGTATGGGGGCGACCGCAAAGCCCCCAATAATTTTTATGATATTAAAATATGATTTTTCTATTATCATTGAAAGGATAATATTATGATAGAGGATAAATATATTGACCAATACGATGTTGCAATTATTGGAGCAGGTCACGCTGGCGTTGAGGCTGCACTTGCGAGTGCGCGCTTAGGATGTAAAACCGTGCTGTTCACAATTTCACTTGATTATATTTCAGTAATGCCTTGCAATCCATCAATCGGCGGAACAGCAAAAGGTCACCTTGTCCGTGAAATTGATGCTCTTGGTGGCGAAATGGGAAAAGCCGCAGATAAAACTTTCTTGCAAAGTAGGATGTTAAACCGGGGAAAAGGCCCTGCTGTACATAGTCTTCGTGTGCAGAGTGATAGAATAAAATATCATAATTATATGAAGTCTGCTGTTGAGAGTGAAAAAAATCTTGACGTTAAGCAGGCGGAAATTACTGAAATCGAAGTCGTTGACGGGAAAGTTGTCGGTGTTGGAACAAGAATAAATACCTGGTACAAGGTTGGAGCAGTTATAATAGCAACAGGAACTTTTCTTCGTGGTCTTATCCATGTTGGTCATGTTTCATACGAGAGTGGACCTGACTCAATGCTTCCTGCAGCTTTTTTGTCGGAGAGTCTAAAAAATACTGGAATAACCTTAAGACGATTTAAGACAGGAACCCCAGCGCGCGTTCACAAAAGAAGTATAAACTTTGACGCGCTTGAAAAACAGGACGGCGATGATAAGATTATTGCGTTTTCTTTTGCGAATGAAGATAAGCTTGAAAATAAGGTTTCCTGCTATATAGCGTATACAAATCAGACAACACATCAGATAATCAAAGATAACATAAAGCGTTCAGCAATGTATTCTGGTAATATCGAGGGGGTTGGTCCGAGATACTGTCCAAGTATTGAGGATAAGATTGTTCGTTTTGCTGATAAGCCACGTCATCAGCTTTTTGTCGAGCCAATGGGGATTGATACAGACGAAATGTATCTTCAGGGAATGTCTACATCACTTCCTGAAGATGTTCAGATTGAATTTTTGAGAAGTATAAAAGGTCTTGAAAATGTCGAGATAATGCGAAATGCTTATGCAATCGAATATGACTGTTGTGATCCGACGGAATTGTTACCGACCCTTGAATTCAAGAATGTTTCTGGACTTTTTGGTGCGGGACAGTTTAATGGAACATCAGGTTATGAGGAAGCAGCTGCTCAGGGATTAATTGCGGGAATTAATGCAGCAAAAAAAATTCAAGGAAAAGAAGAACTTGTTCTTGACAGAGCGTCATCTTATATAGGCACATTAATTGATGATCTTGTTACAAAAGGATGTTCAGATCCATACAGAATGCTTACTTCAAGGAGTGAGTACAGACTTTTACTCCGCCAGGATAATGCTGACGAAAGATTGACACCTATTGGGTATAAAATCGGCTTAATTTCTCAAGAACGCTATGATCATCTTCTTAAAAATCGTTCACAGATTGAATCGGAAGTTAAAAGACTGTGGAAGCTTAATATGTCACCGACAAATGAGCTTAATGATTATCTTGAAAGTGTCGGTACTGCACGTCTGTCAACAGGAATAAAGCTTGCTGAACTTATAAGGCGACCACAGGTTTCATATGATGAAACTGCTGTATTTGACACTGCTCGTCCTAAACTTTCTGACGAAGTTCGCGAACAGGTTGAACTCACTATTAAGTATGAAGGATATATTGCCATTCAGCTTGAACAGGTTGAATCAATGAGAAAGCTTGAAGCAAAAAAGCTTTCTGCTGATATCGATTATAGGGAGATAAGAGGCTTACGCCTTGAGGCAATAGAAAAGCTCAATAAAATAAAGCCTTTGAGCGTCGGACAGGCTTCAAGAGTATCTGGCGTTAATCCAGCAGATATTTCGGTATTATTAATCTGGCTTGAGCAGAAGGGGAGAAAATAGTGATAATAGAAAAAAATAAGTTTATTGACTTGTTTTCTTCAGGTGGAATTAGTGTCAGTGATGAACAGTATGACAAGTTTTTAATTTATTCTGATATGCTTGTTGAGTGGAATAACAAGTGCAATCTTACTGCAATTCTTGATCCAGAGGGTATAACTATAAAGCATTTCTATGACAGCGTTTTTCCTTTTATGAATATTGATATTCCCCAGAATGCGAAGCTTATTGATGTTGGAACGGGTGCTGGATTTCCTTCCGTTCCACTTGCTATAATGAGAAATGATTTGAAACTTACCTTGCTTGACAGTCTTAATAAGAGGATTAATTTTTTAAGTGAGCTGACTGATACTCTTGAAGTAAAAGCTGAATGTATTCATGGCAGAGCAGAAGAATTTGGACAGAAAGCTGATTATAGAGAGAAATTTGATATAGCTACTGCCCGTGCTGTTGCATCCCTCCCTGAATTGTGTGAATATTGCTTGCCTTTTGTTAAGGTAGGTGGATATTTTGTTTCACTTAAAGGATCAAATGGACTTGAGGAACTTAATAATTCCTACAATGCAATTTCAACACTGGGTGGGGATGTTGTTGAAAAAAGGAACTATACCCTCCCAAACGATGACGGCAGAACACTTGTTGTGATAAAGAAAATATCGCATACTCCGACAAAATATCCACGCAATAAAGGTCAGATGACAAAAAAACCTTTATAATTTGTTGAATTAATAGATAATATAGGTTATTAAAAAGAATATTTAATCGGACAGGCTATGGAAATTATTTCCTATTAATGTTATACTAAAAACAAGTTAGTATGACAAAAAGGGGGATTTTCTATGGCCACTATTTTTGGGATAACAAAAGAAAAAACGATAAACAAGGTCTTTGACATATCTATTACGGAAATATTTCCGAATCCATATCAGCCACGTTCAGTATTCACTGATTCTGAATTACGTCCTTTGGCGGACAGTATAAAGCAGAATGGAATACTTCAGCCACTGACAATAAGAAAAGCAGATCTGGGATATGAGCTTGTTTCAGGTGAGAGGAGATTGAGGGCAGCAAGAATGGCAGGACTTCTGAGTGTACCTTGCATTATGATTGAGGTTTCAGACAGAAGTTCAGCTTTACTTGCACTGGTAGAGAATATTCAACGAGAAGATTTATCCTATTTTGATGAAGCGGCCGCAATAGAACAGCTCATTGATTTGTACGGAATGACTCAGGAAGACGCTGCAATAAAGCTTGGAATGGCACAATCAACCATCGCAAACAAACTGCGCTTATTAAAACTCACAGATCCTGAGAGAAAATACATAAAGGAAAGCGGACTTTCAGAGAGGCACGCAAGAGCATTATTGAAGCTTAAAGACCCGGATCAACGTATACAGGTTGTGGATAAGATCTTAAAGCATAATATGAATGTTGAGAAAACTGAACTTTTTATAGAGCAACTTATCTGCACTGAAAAGGAGAGGGAAAGCTTCAAGAAGCGAGCTGTTCTTCTTCGTGATGTAAGGCTTTTTATGAATACAATTAACAAAGCCGTTGAAACTGTCAAAATGGCGGGAGTAGCGGCAGACGCGAAGAAGACACAGAATAGCGAGTATATCGAGTATGTCATACGCATCCCAGTAAATACCCCTAACCCCTAATTTATCTTTTTATTATTTTTGCAGGCATTTATAGCCTGCACTTTTTTTGTTCCACGTGGAACATTTTATAAAAAAGCTTTTATTTTCGCTGAAAAGATGATATAATGGAAACATGTCATTAAAAAGTGAACGGAGGATTATATGGGAAAGGTTATTTCTATATCCAACCAAAAGGGCGGAGTAGGAAAGTCAACAACTGTTGTGAACCTTGCTGCATATCTTGGAGCAAAGGGATATAAGGTTCTTGTTATAGATATTGATGCCCAGGGCAATACCACTACGGGCTTTGGTATAAGGAAAAAGGCTGTAAAAAACACTGTTTATGAAGCAATAATCGGTGCTTGCAGAATTCAGGACGCTATTATTAAGACAGAATTCAAGAACATTTCTGTTGTAACATCGGCACAGAAGCTTGCTGGTGCTGAGATTGAATTATCAATGCTTGATAATCGGGTTCAACGCCTTAAAATGCAGGTTTTAACAATAAAACAGGACTATGATTATATCCTGATTGATTGTCCTCCGTCATTAAGTATGCTGACATTAAATGCGCTTGCCTGCTGTGACAGTGTTCTAATTCCTTTGCAGTGTGAGTTTTATTCACTCGAAGGATTGACTCAGCTTAACGATACAATTAAAAGAGTCCGTGATCATTATAATCCGACTATAGATATTGAAGGAATTATCTTCACAATGTTTGTTGGAAGATATAATCTCACTGCTTCTGTTGTTGCTGAGGTTAAAAAGCACTTTCCAAAGAAGGTTTATGATACTGTTATACCGAGAAATGTAACGCTTTCTGAGGCACCAAGCTTTGGAAAACCTGTTTTGTATTACGATAAAAGTTCAAAGGGAGCAGATGCATATAAAGAGTTCTGCAATGAATTCCTTAAGAGGGAAAAGACTGCTAAAAAGAAAATGGTAGGAGGATTAATATAATGGCGAAAAAACGTGGCCTTGGAATGGGGATGGATGCCCTGTTCTTTGAAAATTCCACTGAATCAAGTACTTCTCAGACCTTGAGAATATCTGAAATTGAACCTAACAAGTCACAGCCGCGAATTGATTTTGATGATGAGGCTATTGCTACGCTCGCTGACTCAATAAGGCAGCATGGCCTGTTACAACCATTGCTCGTCAGACCGCTTGAAAATGGTTCATATCAGATTGTTGCTGGCGAAAGAAGATGGAGAGCCTGTCGAATGGCTGGGCTTGATGAAGTTCCAGTACATATTAAGGAGCTTTCAGATCAGGAAACTATGCAGGTTGCACTTATAGAAAACCTGCAAAGAGAGAACTTGAATCCGATAGAAGAAGCTCTCGGATATCAGGATTTGATTGAAAATTACAATATGACACAAGAAGAAGTTGCAAAAACAGTCGGGAAAAGCCGTTCTGTTGTTGCAAACTGCCTTAGAGCGTTAAAACTTGAGGACGAAATTCAAAATATGCTCAGAAATGGTGATATAACAATAGGACATGCCAAGGCTCTTGCGGGTATTGATGATTCACAGATAAGGGTTGATTTGGCTAAAAAGTGCAAGGATGATATGCTCACAGTAAGAAATCTTGAAAAGCTTCGTGCAAAGATATCAGCAGATGGCAACAACAAACCTCAAAGTAAGGAAAAGAAGCAGAGTGTTGTTGATAGCTACTTTAGAGAGGTTGAGTTAGCACTTAATCAGGAGTTGGGAAGAAAAGTGACAGTAAACTCAGCAAAAAACAAGGGAACGATTGAAATAGAGTTTTACAACAAGGACGATTTATCAGAGTTGGTAAAGTTATTAGCAAAAGTTACGCAATAAAAGTATAAAATGTTCCACGTGGAACATAATAGCAATAGAGGGGAAGTACAAAATGTTAGATATTAAGTTTTTAAGAGAAAATCCAGATGTAGTAAAGGAAAATATTAAAAAGAAGTTCCAGGACAGCAAGCTACCATTGGTTGACGAGGTAATCGAGCTTGATAAGCAATTCAGAGAAGCAAAAACAAAATGCGATTCGCTCAGAAATCAGAGGAATGTTATAAGCAAGCAGATTGGTGGTTTTATGGCTAAGGGCATGAAGGATGAGGCAGAAGCTGCAAAAGCACAGGTTGCTGAAATTGCAAAAGAACTTGCTGAACTTGAAGTTGCAGAAACTGAATATGAAGCAAAAATCAAAGAGAAAATGCTTGTAATCCCTAATATAATAGATGATAGTGTGCCAATCGGCAAGGACGATAATCAGAATGTTGAGATTGAAAAGTTTGGTGAGCCTTATGTTCCTGATTTTGAAGTGCCTTATCATGTCGATATTATGGAAAAGCTGAACGGAATTGATATTGATAGTGCAAGAAAGACAAGCGGAAACGGATTTTACTATCTTGTAGGTGACATTGCAAGACTCCACTCAGCAATTCTTTCATATGCAAGAGATTTTATGATTGACAGAGGTTTTACTTATGTTATTCCACCATACATGATCAGAAGCAATGTCGTAACAGGCGTAATGAGCTTTGCTGAAATGGAAGGAATGATGTATAAGATTGAGGGCGAAGACCTTTATCTTATCGGAACAAGTGAACACTCAATGATAGGAAGATATATTGATACTATTATCCCTGAAGAACAGTTGCCAAAGACTCTGACAAGCTATTCGCCATGCTTTAGAAAAGAAGTTGGTGCTCACGGTATTGAAGAACGTGGAGTATATAGAATTCATCAGTTTGAAAAGCAGGAAATGATTGTTGTCTGCAAGCCGGAAGAAAGCAAAAAATGGTACCAAATACTTTGGAAAAATACTGTTGATTTCTTCAGAACACTTGACGTCCCTGTAAGAACACTAGAATGCTGTTCAGGGGATTTAGCGGACCTTAAGGTTAAGAGTTGTGATGTTGAAGCTTGGTCACCAAGACAGAAGAAATACTTCGAAGTTGGAAGCTGTTCAAACCTCGGTGATGCGCAGGCAAGACGTCTTGGAATTAGAGTTAAGGGTGAAAACGGTGAAAAGTACCTTGCACATACTCTCAACAACACTTGTGTTGCACCACCGAGAATGCTAATCGCTTTCCTTGAAAATAACCTTAACGCTGACGGAAGCGTAAGAATTCCAAAAGCTTTGAGAATTTATATGGGTGGAAAAGACATAATTAAATAATAAAGAGTGGAGAAAATACAAAAAATGGAAATTAAATACGCTACACATTATAAGGAAAATCAAAGAGTATGCTTCTATGATTGCGATTATAAGGGAAGAATGAAGCTGTCGTCAATATTAAGACGTTCTTCTGAAATAGCAGGAAGTGATTATACGAAAAAAGGCTACGGCCACGAAATTCTCTGGGAACAGGATATGGTCTTCTTGTTGTCACGTGTTAGCGTAAAGATATTTGATTATCCAAAGCAGCCAGATGAAATTATCACAAGAACGTGGGAGAGCGGGAAAATGGGCGCTATGTTCCTTCGCGGAACAGAAATAATTGATAATGATAAGATTGCAGCTAGTATTCAAAGCGGATGGATTCTTGCGAGCCCTAGTACAAGAAAGATACACAAGCCATCCTACTTTGCTTTTAATATGCCACAGGACGAAGAAAAAGAGATTTACGCTAAAACGATCGGTAAGATTCATTATGGAGAACTGATTTTGCTCGGACAAAGAGAAGTAAGAATCACTGACCTTGATGAAAACGGTCATGTTTATAATGCTGTTTATTCAGATATGGCGTGCGATTTCCTCCCTAAAGAGAAATACGATAATGATATTGACAACTTCAGAATCAACTATATTTCTGAAGCAGTGCTTGGCGAGAAGATTGATATG
>JAEWZG010000088.1 GCA_023395435.1 Bacillota bacterium | reverse complement strand
GGTTGCTCAGATAACAAAATAACTTAGTTATTATTAATATTTATGACAGCTTGAAGCCCCAGGCTTCAAGCTGTTTATAACTAATAACATTTAAAATAAATGTTAAGGAGGCTGGATAATGTGAACCTAAGTGAAAGAAGCCGAAATCCATTTGTAAATCTGGGTAGAAATATTATACATTTCTTTAGTTCAATAGCAGCGGCTATAGGCAGTTTTTTTAAAATTTTAATAAAAGGTGATTTAAGAACAAAACTTTCTTTTATAATAATGGGCTTCGGAAATTTATTTCGGGGGCAAATATTGCGTGGATTAATATATTTTGGGATTCAGGTAGTTTATATATTATATATGATAAGTTTTGGTTGGAGCTATCTGAAAAACATTGCTACTCTTGGTACGGCAACTCGAATCAAGAAGTGGAATGCTGAACTCGAAATATTCGAATATATTCAAGGCGACAATTCAATGAAAATTCTGTTGTTTAGTGTAGTTTCAATGGTGATTTCATTGGTCTTTCTTGTTTTCTATATTAAGAACATAAAATCTGCATACAAATCTCAACTATTGTCAAAGAGCGGAAGGAAGCTTCCTAATGCTATTGATGATGCAAAATCATTAATGAACGAAAAATTCCATGTAACAATGCTATCTGTTCCAACAATAATGATTATTTCGTTTACAATACTGCCAATCATCTTTATGATTTGTATTGCATTCACTAACTTTGATAAAAACCATCAGCCACCAGGAAATCTTTTTACATGGATTGGCTTTGATAATTTCAATAATATGCTATTCAAAGATAAAATTCAGAAGGATACATTGTTTAATGTATTTACATGGACAATGATTTGGGCGTTCTTTGCAACTTTCCTTAATTATATCTTTGGTATGGTTCTAGCTATGGTTATAAATAAGAAGGGCATAAAGCTAAAGTCAATGTGGAGAACTTTTTTTGTTATTACAATTGCTGTCCCACAGTTTGTAACACTTATGCTTATGTCAAAGCTTTTTGCAGATCAGGGCCCTGTTAATTCCATACTTATGAATCTTGGAGTAATCAATGATAATATTCAGTTCCTTACTGACACAAGTTCACAGTTGCCGAGGATAATGTGTATTCTTATTAATATGTGGGTTGGTATACCATATACAATGCTTATCACAACAGGTATTCTTATGAATATTCCTGAAGAAATGTATGAAAGTGCGAGAATTGACGGAGCTAATCCTTTTGTAATGTTCTCAAAAATTACTTTGCCGTATATGCTGTTCATAACAACTCCATACCTTATCACACAGTTCGTTGGTAATATTAACAACTTTAATGTTATCTATCTATTGACAGCTGGTGGGCCTTTGTCACTTGATTATTATCAGGCGGGAAAGACAGATCTGTTGGTAACGTGGCTGTATAAGCTGACGGTAAATGAACAGAATTACAGCGTTGCGTCAACAATCGGTATTTTTGTATTTGCTATTACTGCAATACTCTCACTTGTTGTTTATAATATGTCATCTTCTACAAAGAGGGAGGATCAGTTCAAATGATAAAGAGTTATAAGTTAAGCAGAAGGTTGTTGAACACTTTCGTATATATTATTCTGACTGTTCTGTCAATCATATGGTTGCTCCCTATTGCATGGTTGGTTATGTTTTCATTCAATGCTGATAAGGGTATGTATCATCCTGAATATATTATTCCTACTAACTGGACACTTGATAACTATATAAATCTTTTTACAAAGACAGATCTTTTCAAGTTCCCGACATGGTTTATGAATACTTTGATTATTGCTTGTATATGCTGTGTTTTGTCAACATTCTTTATACTTGCAACTAGCTATACGTTTAGTCGTCTTAAATTCAAATCAAGAAAGAAGATGATGAATGTTTCACTTATTCTTGGAATGTTCCCTGGCTTTATGAGTATGATAGCTATTTATCATATGCTTAAAGAACTTCTTCACCTTGAACAATCAAAGCTGTCGCTGATTCTTATTTATTCTGGTGGTGCTGCTCTTGGGTATTTTATTTCAAAGGGCTTTTTTGATACTATACCAATGGCTCTTGACGAAGCAGCGACTCTTGACGGAGCATCAAAAAATCAGATTTTCTGGAGAATTACTCTTCCTATGTCAAAGCCAATTATTGTTTATACTGCGTTGACTTCATTTATTGCGCCATGGCTTGACTTTATTTTTGTAAGTGTAATTATGAAGGATAACTATAAAAATTACACAGTTGCGCTTGGATTGTTCCAGATGATTTCAAGAGAAAATGTATATCAGTACTTTACACAGTTCTGTGCTGGTGCTGTTATAGTAGCTATACCAATATCAGTTCTATTTATATTTATGCAGAGATTCTATGTCAGCGGTGTTGTCGGAGGATCAGTAAAGGGATAACAGTCTCTTTGATTTATGACTAACAAATATCTTTTTTGTTAGTCATAAATTTTATGTTGAAGTATTTGTTTTAATATACCGAAAAGGTGCTTTTATGAAGAAATTTTTATTAATATGCCTTAGCGCTGTGATATTCCTTTCAGCATGTGAACAAGGCAAAACAAAAACCAAAGAATCTATAAACGAAGAATTTCCAAAGATAATAAATGATAATTATAAAAATTATTATGAGATTTATCTCGGCGGATTCTATGATACAGACAAGGACGGTGTAGGGGACTTAAAAGGGTTAATTAAAAAACTTGATTACTTGAATGATGGTGATCCAAAAACAAAAACTGACCTCGGAATTACTGGCATATGGCTTATGCCGATAATGCCTTCACCGACCTATCATAAATACGACGCAACAGATTATATGGCTATTGATCCGAAATATGGTACAATGGAGGATTTTGAGAAGCTTTCAAAGCTATGCAAGGAAAGAGGCATCGATTTAATCATTGACCTTGTACTTAATCATACTTCTGCACAACATCCGTGGTTTCAGTCGGCAATAAAGAGCATGAGGATTGAACCTTGCGGGCAGAAAGTATGCAAATATGAGGAAAAATGCCGTGAGCACAATCCTTATTGCCAGTATTACAACTTTAAACAGGATTCTTCAGGCAAGGGAATGTATGTTGTTCCTGGTGCAGGTGATTGGTACTATGAGGCAGGGTTCTGGGATCAGATGCCTGATTTAAACCTTGACAACCCAGCAGTAAGAGAAGAAATTTTAAAGATTTCAAGGTTTTGGATTGTAAAGGGCGTAAAAGGCTTCCGACTTGATGCAACAACACAGTTCTATGCTGAAAATACATCAAAGAATGTTGAGTTTTTAAGTTGGTTTACAACAGAGCTTAAAAAAATAAAGCCTGATATTTATATGGTAGGCGAAGCGTGGACTGATGAAAGCATTATTAAGGATATGTACGAAAGCAAGCTCCCGAGTTTCTTTAATTTTGGCTTTTCACAGGTTGACGGCAACTATATTAAGAGCGTAAGAATGGGCACAGGTGCTACTCTTGCTAAAGATTTAGAGGCTTGGCAAAAGGACATACGTTCAAAGAATCCTGATGCTATTGATGCAACCTTCCTTTCAAATCATGATAATGCACGAAGTGCAGGCGGACTTGGAAGAAAGCTTGTGCTTGAAAAAATGGGAGCTTCTGTTTATATGCTTGCCCCTGGGAATTCCTTTATCTATTATGGTGAAGAAATCGGAATGACTGGTTCCGGCAAGGATGAAAACAAGCGACAGCCACTTGTATGGTCACATAAAGACAAAACAGGCACCGCTAAGCCTGTTGCTGGTTCAACAAATACTGAATTACCAAAGGCTGGTGTTGACCAACAATTAAAGGACAAAAATTCATTACTTAACTATTATAGGGATATAATAAGAATAAAGGATTTAAACCCTGAAATTGCAAGAGGAAAAATCACTGCACTTGACCTAAACAATGAGTCAATATGTGCATATAAAAGTGAATATAATGGTTCTGCAGTGTATATTATTCACAATCTTTCAAAGCAGGAGGTTGACATTAATCTTCCAGGTGATATATTTAGTAATGTAGAATTAAGAGGAAAACTAACAGCCGATGGCGGAAATATACTACTTAATAAGAGCAATCTTAAAATGCCTTCATATTCTACTGTGATTTTAAGAGTAAAAAACTAAGGTGGTAAATATATGAGCAAAAAGAGTATTGATAATTCACGCTCAGCGGGAATACTTCTCCCAATTTCAAGTCTTCCTTCTAAATATGGCATCGGCAACTTCGGAAACGAAGCATATGAATTTGTTGATTATCTGGTAGAGTGTGGGCAGAAATACTGGCAGATACTCCCGATAGGTCCAACAAGTTTTGGTGACAGCCCTTACCAGTCTTTTTCGGCTTTTGCAGGGAATCCGTATTTTATTGATTTTGATATGCTTATTGTTGAAGAGCTTCTTGGAAATAGTGATGTAGATAGCATCGACTGGGGAACAGACCAAGGAAGTGTCGAATACGATAAAATTTATGAGAACAGATTCAAGGTTTTAAGAATTGCTTTTGAGAATTTTAAAAAACAGGATCAAAAGGAATACAAGGCTTTTATTACTAAAAACAAGCACTGGATAAAAGATTATGCTTTATATATGGCAATCAAGGTGAAGTTTGATAACAAGTCCTGGCTTGAGTGGGATGATGATATAAGACTTCATAAGAAATCAGCCATACGCAAATATACTGAAATGCTTGCTGATGATATATATTTCTGGTGCTTTTTGCAGTTTAAATTCTATGAGCAATGGTATAAGCTAAAAGAATATGCAAACAGTAATGGTATAAAAATCATCGGTGATATTCCAATATATGTTTCAATGGACTCAGCAGATACTTGGGCAAACAGCAATCTGTTTTTGCTTGATGAGGATCACAGACCAACTGTTGTAGCAGGATGCCCGCCTGACGGCTTTTCTGAGGACGGTCAATTATGGGGTAATTCAATATATGATTGGGCTGTTATGGAAAAGGATGGCTTCTCATGGTGGAAGGATAGAATTTCCTTTAGCTGTACAATTTATGATGTAATAAGAATTGACCACTTCATAGGCATAGTAAGATACTATGCAATTCCAGCTGGTGATGAAAATGCACGAAAAGGTAAGTATCATAAAGGACCTGGATATGCTCTTATTAAGGCAATTGATGAGGCAAGAGGGGACAGCCAGATTATTGCTGAAGATCTCGGAGTTGTCGTTGAACCTGTCAGAAAGCTCATAAAGCGTTCAGGCTATCCTGGAATGAAAATTCTTCAGCACGCTTTTGACGGTAATCCTGAAAATGAACATTTACCTATAAATTATGAGAAGAATTTCTGTGTATATCTTGGCACTCATGATAATGACACAATGGCTGCTGCAATAGAGCAGATGTCAGATGAGAAGAAGCAGAATATGCTTAAATATATTGGAAAAGATAACTATGACAATATAATATGGGATCTTATCAGACTTGCTTATTCAAGCGTAGCTAAGATGGTCGTTATTCAGATGCAGGATATACTTGGTCTTGACAATGATTCAAGAATGAATATTCCGTCAACAGTCGGTTGTAACTGGAAGTGGCGTGTGGATAAATCATTACTGACAAGTGAAACAGCTGGAAAATTAAAATTATTATCAAAGGTATATGGCAGATAGCCTTTGAATGTCTGGAGGAATTTATGAATACAAATTTCAAAAATAATATAGATGTAATTCTTGATTATGATTACGGAAAAACTGCAGAAAATGCAACTACAACAGAGCTTTATAATGCAATATCAAAAGCTGCTATGGAAGAAATGAGAAATACCCAAACAAAGCTTTCCGAGAAGAAAACTGCTTGTTATTTTTCAGCAGAATTCTTAATAGGACGTCTTGTATACAGTAATCTTCTTAATCTTGATCTTCTTAATGATACAAAAGAATATCTTGAGGACAATGGTCTTGATATAACCATCTTTGAGGATATTGAAGATAATGCTCTTGGAAATGGTGGACTTGGAAGACTTGCTGCCTGCTTCTTGGATAGTGCTGCAACACAAAACATACCACTTGACGGATACGGGATCCGATATAAGTACGGTATCTTCAAGCAGTATTTCGAAGACGGTCTACAGAAGGAAATTCCGGACAACTGGCAACGCTTCGGAGATCCTTGGTCAGTAAAAAGAGAAGATAAGGCTGTTGTCGTTGAATTCGGTGATCAGAAGGTTCTTGCTGTACCATATGATACACCAGTAATCGGATACAGAAATAACGTAGTAAATACACTTAGATTATATGAAGCACAATCACTTGAAAGCTTTGACTTTGATTTATTTAACCAGCAGAAATATGACAAGGCTTTTGAAAAGAAGAATGCCGCTGAAGCAATTTCAGCTGTTCTATATCCAAATGATGATACAGATAAGGGTAAGAAGCTTAGAATTAAACAGCAGTATTTCTTTGTTTCTGCGGCACTTCAGAATATTATTGCTGACTTTAAGGAAAAGCACGGAACTAACTTCAAAAAGTTCCCTGACTTCTATGCTATTCAGCTTAATGATACTCATCCTGTTGTGGCTATCCCTGAGCTTATAAGGCTTCTCAGCCTTGAAGGTCTGACTTTTGCTAAGGCTTTTGATATTGCTAAAAAGACTTTTGCATATACAAATCATACTATTATGGCAGAAGCACTTGAAAAGTGGAGTCTTAAGCTTTACAGAACAGTTCTCCCAAACATATATAAGATTATTGTAAAGATTGACAAACAGCTTGAAAAGGACTTAATTGCAATGGGCGTTGCTGAAGAAGAAAGAGAGAAGTATAAGATTATATCAAACAATCTTATTTTTATGGCTCGTCTTGCAGTATATGCTACATTTTCAACGAATGGTGTTGCACAGATTCACACGGAAATTCTTAAAGATTCAACACTTGCTGAATGGCATAAGCTATATCCAGATAAGATAAACAACAAGACTAATGGCATTACACAGCGTCGCTGGCTTGCCCTTGCAAATCCACAGCTTGCACAGTTTATTACTGATAAAATCGGTGATGGTTGGGCAACTAATCTTGATGAATTAAAGAAGCTTGAAAGGTATAAGGATGACAAGGCTGTTATCAAGGCTTTTGAGGAAATAAAGAAAATCAAAAAGCAGGAGCTTGTTGAATATATTGACAAGAAGGAAGGCAGACTCCTTGACAGCAGCTTTATTTTTGATATTCAGATTAAAAGGCTTCACGAATATAAGCGTCAGCTTATGAATGCACTTTCAATCATTGATATCTATTTTGGCTTGAAGGATGGTTCTATCAAGGATTTTAACCCAACAGCATTTATTTTTGGTGCTAAGTCTGCACCAGGATATTCGCGAGCTAAAGCAATTATCAAGCTAATCAACTCAATAGCTGATAAGATAAATGCTGACGATGATGTGAATGAAAAGCTTGCTGTATTGTTTGTCCAGAACTATAATGTTTCCTATGCTGAAAAGCTAACACCAGCTGCTGATATTTCTGAACAGATCTCAACAGCAGGGACAGAGGCTTCTGGAACAGGTAATATGAAATTTATGCTCAACGGTGCGGTAACCCTTGGAACATTCGATGGTGCTAATGTTGAAATTGTTGAACAGGCTGGAAATGAAAACAACTACATCTTCGGAGCGAAAGTTGAGGACATTGAAAAGATCTCAAAGGATTATGATCCAATGAAGATTTACGAAAGCAACCAACGTATTAAGAAGGCTATTGATTCACTTACAGATGGGACATTTGATGTTGAAAAAGCTGGGTTGTTCGACGACCTTCGAAAGTGCCTTCTTGAAGATACCTATAATAGAGCAGACACTTATTATGTACTTCATGACTTTGAAAGTTATGTTGAAGCAAAGCTTCGCGCAAACAAGGATTATTCTGATAGGTATAGCTTTACAAAGAAGTGCTTTTTGAACACATGCAATGCCGGCAAGTTCTCAAGTGATAGAACAATTAAGCAATATGCTGATGAAATTTGGTTTAACAAGAATAAGTAAAAAAATAGCGAAGACTGTATCAATTAAGATACAGTCTTTTTTTCATATATTGATAACAAAAAAGTTTTTTCGACATATTATGTATTGAACATTATGTTCACAAATCATATAAGGGGTTTTGACAATGTTTAATAAAATGAATAACAATATGGGAATGGAAAAATCAATGCAAGG
>JAEWZG010000078.1 GCA_023395435.1 Bacillota bacterium | reverse complement strand
TGGTGCACCCGACTGGATTCGAACCAGCGGCACATGGCGTCGGAGGCCATTGCTCTATCCAACTGAGCTACGGATGCAAGTTTTATAAATTATATCACAAAAAGAAAAAGCCGACAAGTGCCGGCTTAATAGTAAATATTAAGTAACAGAATTAAAAGTATTCCCGCTTGAAGCATTTCCAACGAATGAATTAAAATAATTAAGAACCTTTTTGCTTTTGTTTGACTTGAGCATATCTTCTTCAAGGTCTTTTTTTACATTCTCCATTTTCAGGTAAATAGCCTTTTCCTCTTCAGAAATCTGAATAAGGAGCTTTTCAAGCTCAGCCGATTTTTCCTGAACAGGTTTATACTCATTCGAACATTCAACTTTTTCGAATCTTATAAGCTTACTCAGCATTCCTGAAATCTCGTCTGACTGTTCAGCAATAATCTTTCTTATTTTTTCTGTTTTGTTATCAATATCATTGATAATAACCTGACGTTCTGCGATAAGTCCCGCAAGAGAATCGAAATCTGAGTCTGCTATTTTTGAAGTAATTTCTCTAAATTTATTTAGAAGAACTATTTTCTGATCAATGTACTGTGCAATAGATGAAATATTAATAACACTCATTTGAACTAACCCTTTCGACTTATTTGAGTAAACGCATCCTTTAAATCGGCAAAAAACGGAATAAGCTGTCTTAATATTTCTGTATCTTTTGTTACGTTTGCTTTTATAAGCTGATCCATAAAGAATTCATATAATGAGGCAAGATTTTCAGCAACTTCATATTTCATTTTAAGGCTGCTGTCAAGCATAGCGACAATATCCTGAACCTTAAGGATTGACTTACCAGCTTTTTCGATGTCATTGTTATCTATATAGTAAATCGCCTTGTTAGTCTCCTGTTCTGCCTTGTCATATAAAGCAATAAGCATTTGAAGTGGTGACATTGTTGTTACTGACTGTTGCTTATACTGCTGATATGGATTCATCATACTGATATCCCCTTTTACCCTTAAGAATTACTGCTGAAATTGCGACGATAACCATGAGCTTTGTGAATTATAGCTGTTCATTGTTTTTTCAAGAGTAGTAAATTGCCTCCAATATCTTTCCTGCTCACTTTCATATCGTTCCTGAAGATCTTCAATAAGATCCTTGTATGTATCAATCTGCTTTGAAATTCTGTTTTCAGCGGTAGTTGATGTATTCTCAACACCTGCAAGAACAATAAGTGTACCCTTGTTAGCACCTGTCGTAGCGACTGCTCTATCAAGTGCATTTGTTACTAATGCAGATAATCCATGGTTTGCATCAGTAAATAACTTTGATACTGCATCTGAATTTTCATTCAATGCCTTCTGAAGTTTTGTTTCATCAATTTCAAGCTTTCCATTATCCTTATAGTCTGATGATGGCTTTATACCAATATTAAAAAGTGTAAAGCCTGAATTATTTACTGAACTTATCGCACTTCTAAGATCAATCATTATTCTACTGATTGTAGAATCCTGATAAAGCAAACCTGTCTTAGCTTTTTCTTCCCAAAGCTCAACTTCCTTATCGGACATATCTTCACGTTCTTCATCTGTAAGAGGATCATAGTCCTTATCATGCTTTGTTGAAATCTGCCCATTAAGCGCATCAATAAGATTGTTATAATCTTCAACAAAAGACTTTATTGTCTTCATTGCAGATGCAGTATCACTTGCCGTTGTTACGCTGATGTTTGTAGCGCCTGCTTCAAGCGCACTGATATCAACAGATGTACCGTTGATTGTGAATGTATTGGAATTACTTGTTATTGTGTTTCCGTCATAGGTCATGATGGCATTCTGTCCGTTTGCTTCATAGGATGGTGTAACGTTTGCAGGAGGTACTCCTGGATAATTATATTCTTCGCCGAACAATGATGAGAGGTATGCTTTTCCACCTTCATCGGTTCCAGCCATATCAATTCCGTTAAGCTTAAGTGCGTTGTTTTCAAGAGTTATATTCCCAAAAGAACCATCAAGAAGCTCTTTTAATGTTGTATTTTCATTGATAGTAATTGTATTGCCGCTGCCAAATGATAATGTTGCACTTATTGGACCTTCAACGCCTTCAAAAAGCTTTTGATTGATATCAATTTCGTTTGTGCTATTTGTTTCATCAAAGCCAAGTGCAGAAACAAGTTTTGCACTTCCACCTGATACATCACTTAATGCACTGATTTTAATAACGTCTCCGACTTTTCCTCCCATAAGAGTAAAAGTCTTTGCATTTTTATCAAACGAAAACGATGGAGCACCTGCACCAAATTCCCTAGTAAGTTCATAATTAAGCTGTGAAACAACATTTTCGCCCTTTGTAAAGTCGTTTTTTACACCAGCGGAATTATATGACCAAAGTGCTATTTTCTTTTCAACGCCATTGACTGTAATGCTTATTGACTGATTGATAAGTTCCGAAATATTTGTGTTCTCTTCGCTGAAAGCAAAAGTCTGATCAGCTGCAGGCGGATTGCCCTTGATTCCATTTGACATCAATGAACTTGAGCTTATTGATGATGCCTCAGCAATTTTATCTGATCCAAACATCGCTGTGAGGAGATTGCCAGACTTCTGGGTAATATTCAGTGATGTACCAGCACCGGAATCAATAGTTCCCAATGAGAACTGTCCTTTTACGCTGTCATAAGTGAGCTTAACGCCAGCATCGCTGCTGTTTATAGTATTAATAACACTACTTAAAGTAGCATCCTTATTAAATGCAAATGTTTTGCCATTAATATCAAAAGTAAAGCCATTTCCCTTTAGTTCTGTCATAAAGGAAATATCCTCAAGCTTTGTATTAAGAGAAATCTTATTGGTTACTGGATCCTCAAAGCCAAGAGCCTTAAGCCCTGCTAAGTCAGTATTTGATACCTCTGAAATAACAAAGGTATGGTTTATAGCAGCAATTTCTGTATTATGGACAGTAAGTCTGTCACCATCAAAGGCGAAGCTTGCTTTTGTTGAATTAAATGCTGTATTTATTGAATCAAGAATGTTCTGCTTTGTTTCATCATTTGTTGCTCCGCCTGTGAAGGAAATCGTCTTTGTAAGACCATCAAGGTTTACCTTAATATTATAATTTGTTCCCTCAACAGTGTTGAGATCAACAGTAATACCATCAATAGCTCTGTCTGTGTTGGCAATTGAAGCACTTTCTGCTTTCCTGATAATATCAGTTATGTTAAATGTACCCTCTGTTGCATTGGCTGTAGCAGACAGCTTTAAAAGCGCATTTGATGAAGTTACACTTCTTGCACCGAAAAGCTTAGACGAACCGATGTTTGTGTCTGGCTTCAGAAGATTAAAGTATTTGTCTTTGAATTCCTGAAGAGCGGAAATCGATTTTCTATATTCAACCTGCTTCCACTGAAGAGTCTGAAGCTTTTGCTTCTGTGTGTTAAGTCTTTGCTTTGACAAAGCTGACATCTGCTTTACGATTTCTTCTGTGTCAAGTCCAGAAACAAGTCCTGCCGATCTGATTCTTGATGATGATGGCGATAATGGTGATACAGACATTATTGTTTCTCCTTTCCCTTGTTGTTAAGCAACTGCTCGAGAACATTTGCAGGTAGTGCTTCAGACGCCTGTTTGTTTTCTTTAGCGGTAATATAAATTTCTTTTCTTGAAATGCTGATTTCCTTTGGTGCGTTAATACCGATTTTAATTCTGTCCTTACTAATTTCAAGGACAGTAATTTCAATGTTGTCATTAATAATAAGACCTTCATCTGTCTTCCTTGTAATAACTAACATCGCTACTCCTCCTTTATACTCTGGTATAAAGGAAACTTAATATCGTAGTCTTCATCCAGAATAGTCTGGACAGCAATCCTGTCCTTTTTATTGATGATAATCGGGCTCTTAATATTTAGCGTTGTCTTTTTGTAATCTTCCGGAATTACCGCTATTGATAGGACTTCAATATCTTGCTTGTCCTCAATCTTTATTAAAGTAAGATCGTCCAAAGCAGGTTCCGGAACATAGTCGGTGATAAAATCAAGTGGCTTGAAAACAATAAAACACGGTACGATAGAATCGACACTCTGAAGCCACATTGGTGAAGCTTCATCGCCAAGCGGACTTAATACAACAAAACGCTTGCTGTCCTCAAATCCAAAAATACCATTCGGGAAGTTTATGATGTCCGCCTTGTTGATTTCCTGTTCCCCGAAATCCCTTGTCTGAATAGTGATTTTGTCCTCTGATGAATTGTTCATATCTATCGCTCCTTGCTTATACTAATACATCTATTTCCTGTCCCTTAAGTTCAGGATCTGCACTTGGTGGAACATATATAGGCCCTCCAAGATATTCAATTTCTACTTTAGGCATCTGTTTCACATCAAATTCTATCTTACCAGGTATAAATTCGAAATTAGTAAGTCCGGTTGTATCCCAATCCATGTTAAGCTCATCCATCTGGTAATGGATACTGAGCTTTCCGCCATCCCAGGAAATATCCGGTCCATCCTTAGGCAGAAACTCAAGTGCAGTTTCAACCTGCTTATTGAGTTTTGACGCAGCAATCTGTGCAATACTCATTCCGTTCGGGTCAGCAAGCTCGTTTCCTTCCTGTGCATATTTTGCTGTTGCCTGATAAGCTATCTTGATACCTTTCTGGGCTGCTTCGTTTAATAGTGTAGTGTTTGATTTAAGTCCAATACTCTGGCGCATTTCGAAGGTATCAATATTGATTTTAATAGGATCGGCTTTCATCTGAAGTCCGCCTTCCTGGCGGGAAACTTCAACCTTTGGAAGCCTGCTGTTATACTTGACCTGTGCATTGTCAATTAATATTTCAACAGCTATTGGCGTTGTCCTTATACTAAGTAACTGATCCATCAATATCACCTCAACTTTTACTTCATGTAATCAAATATGCTTAATGGTATAAGCTTTGTTCCCATTGATAGTGTTGCGTTGTATGCCATTTCCGCGACCTTCAGGTTTGTGAGTTCTTCCGTCAGATCAACACCCTCAACGCTCTGCTGGGCTGTCTTCAGGCTGAATTCATCATTTTCAATCCTTGACTTTGCATAATCAACAGACTGCTGTTGATTTCCTAAATCAGTAATGCTATTCATAAGATTTGACTTGCTTGCATTAAGCTTCTCAAGAATACTAAGTGCCTCACCACTGTTACCTGCATCTAAAGCATCTGCTGCTTTATATGCAAGAGCGATAAGGTTTTTAGGGTCACCGTCTGCATCTGTTCCATATCCAAGAATATCTGCGCCGTTGAGTGCAATATTCATAACAGTCTGCTTATCAACATTTCCAGCAGCATCAAATTGAAGACCTAAGCCGACATCAAGACTTATTTCAGCACTTTTCGGGAAGTCTGAAAGATTTTCAGAATTAATATCCACTCCATTATAGGTGAGCGTTTTTGTTGCCTGATCATATACAAAAGGAACTGATGCGTTGTTGGAACCACCAAATAGCTTTCTATCAGCATATTCTGAGTTAATCTGTGTAGTCATTTCCTTTGCCATGTTTCTGATCTGGTTTGCAATGATTTTCTTTCCGTCTTCACCATTTGTGCCGGTTGCCCCTTGAATTATCGAATCAGAGATAGTTGTTGAAACGCTGCTTATTGAAAGCAAAGCTTTTTCAGCAGTTGAATAAATGCCCTCTGCTGTTGCTATATTGTCACTGTACATCTCATTCTTCTCAAGGTTCCTTCTGATAATAAGAGCCTTTGCAGCACCAACTGAATTCTCTGAGGCTCTTATGAATTTTCTTTGGGTGAGGACACGGTTGTTGATTTTATTCATATTATTCAACGCGGAATTTGAATTTTTCAGATACAACCTTGTCATCTGATTCTGTGTTACTCTCATATCCTATATCTCCTTAATATTATCTGCCTACAAGTCCCATATTGTTTATGATTGTATTCAGTGCCTCATCAAGTGTAGTCATTACTCTTGCAGAAGCGTTAAACCATTTCTGGTAGTTCATCATATTTATTCCTTCTTCGTCAAGAGAAACTGCTGATTTTGCATCTCTTTCAGAAAGAATACTTGTTGTTAGTGAATCGTTTGATTCAAACTTCCCTGACTGGAAGGTTATTTCCTGTGTAAGCTTATTTGTGTAGTATGAAATATAGCCTTCTAAGGTTCCTTCAAAATCATTATTATTACCGAACTCAACTTTCTTATCAAAAACGCTCAGCAATCTATAGATATGTGCATTGTCAAGTTCGCCATCCTGATTTGTTGGAAGAATTGACATTGGCTTATTAACCCAATCATCTGAAACCCTAAGGTTCTTTGCTGTGAAGATAACACTACCGTCGGATGTTGTGAACAATGGTCTTTCCACGCCAGGGTTTGCAGGATCTTCATTCATTTTGTTAAACTCATTTGCCATTGTTTCTGAAAACTTATCAATTACTGTTTTAAAGTATGCAAGTCCTTCTGAACCATTCTGTGCACCTTGTGTATAACATCCATTTCCGTTATAAACATCAACATATCCCTTTAGTGAGCCTGATTTCGGGCTGAATGATGAACCATTGTTAAAACCAAGCATCAAAGCACCAGTTATCGAATCCTCGGAACAGCTAAGCTGTGTTGCCTTGTCGCCTTGAATTACTGTAGCACCGGCAAATTTTACTGTTACGGTACCATCTTTTTCGTCCTGAACCTCAATGTCACCATAAGATGATAGTGAATCAAGAAGAACATTTCTTGTATCCAGTAATTCATTTGGTCCGTATGTCGCGTTTACTGTATAATCCCCAGCAAGACCGTATGAAACCTCACCGTTTGAAACATAGCTGTCTGCTATCTGCTTATTAAGATCAGCAATTTTATTCAAGGTTGCGTTAACGTCACTGATTGAAGCGTCTACTTCAAATTTTGTCTGATCCTGAATCTGTGTAAGTTTGAAGTCGTAGTTGTTAATTACATTAACAAGCTGTTTTGCTGACTGGGTGAGGATGTTTGCAATTTCCACTCTATCTGTAGAGTCTGTTGCAAAGGACTGCATAGTCTTCTGGAATTTTAAAAGTGCTTTTTGTAAGCCTTCTGTATCAATATTGTCAAGAACATTTTCGACATCAGTAAGAATACTTGATTTTATTCCGGCTTCTGCTGTGTCAGAGTTAAGCTCCCTGAACTTTTTATCGAGGAACGGATCACGAATCTGATCAACTCCTGACATATAAACACCCTGACCGGCACACATGATCTTACTTGCTGCATATCTTGTTCCGCCTGAGGTAGTTACCATTGAGAAAAGGTCAACCCTTTGTCTTGAATAACCTGTTGTGTTTACATTTGAGATATTATGACCTGTTATATCAAGAGCTTTCTGTGAAGCCATTAAAGATTTTCTTGTTGTTTCAAAGCCTAAAAACGTTGGTCTCATCCGTCATCCTCCTAAACATTCTTTGTCATTGATACTGACATCGCTGTGTGATTTCTGCCACCCTTGTCGTTATAAATCTCACCTGAGTTGTGTGACAGCTTGTTTTCTATTGAATTGAGTTTCACTCTGACAACATTCATTGCCTCGTCATTAATTCTTTTAACTTCAAGAACATACTTTGAAAGACCTGAAAAAACGCTCTGGAGTTTATCCTTATATTCATCAGGAGCTGACTGAATCATTTCACCAAATGAGCTATCGGCAAAACCTTCTTTTTTTAGTAACTCAATTCTTTTTACTTCAAGGTTTTTCCCCTTCATTATTAAAGCCTGTTCCTTTCCAAGGCAATTACTAAGCTCTTTAACGTCATTAGAAATTATATATTTAAGCTTCTTATTTTCGAAGTCAAGTAATTCAACATAGTGGTCAGTATATTGTCCGAAAAAGTCAATTATTAGCTTATAATTGTGCATTATACTTCTCCTTAAGATTATTCAAGTATCGATCTTGCAACTATTTCCGACTGTACGCTATATTGCCCGTTATTAATGCTTGCAGTCAAATCAGTTATCCTTTCTATACTTGCAGAGCTTTCTACTTTTCTTAAAATAGAAGCCTTGAGTGCCTCAACGGAATTGATTTTTCCTGAAGAGAATTCAACCTTATCTGTATTCTTCACAGAACTAACAGTGTTAACAGACTCAGATTTATTCCTTTCAAATTTAGCTGTATTATATGCATTAATGGCATTGATGTATCCTTTAATCTCCATAATTTAATCCTCCAGTTATAATATTTTAAACAAGATTATATTACTACTTATATATCATATCGGCAGAAAAATATAAAACTTAATATATTAAACAAAAAAACTGCAACAAAATGTTGCAGTTTATATTTTACATTCCGCTTACAAGATTAAGTCCCTTTTCATCAAGAATTTTCTTTGCGTCAAGAATGATTACAAGGTCGTCCTCATACTTTGCGACGCCTGTAATGTACCTTGTAACTTTATCTGTCGTAATTGCTGGTGGAGGAGCCATCATATCTTCTTCAAGAGAAATTACTGCTTTCACTGTATCAACCACAAATCCAATTTCAACAGAACATATTGAACATATAACAATACAGGTCCTTTCGGTATATTCAGCTTCTTCAAGCTGAAAACGAAGACGCATATCAATTACAGGAACAACTCTTCCTTTTGTGTTAATAATGCCCTTTACATAGTCAGGGAACTCAGGAACAGGCATAGCATCCTGAACTTCAATAATCTCAATAACATCCTTTATGGGCAATGCAAAAGTCCTGTTGTCAAGGATAAACGTAAGAAATTTCATATGCTGAAGATCAACATCATCCTCCTGCTCGTCATTATATAAATCCATATAATCATTCATAGTTTATTCTCCTTGCTTTTGATTATTTGTTTTCAGACTTTTGATTATTTCATCATCAATTTCTTCAAGTGGACATTGTTTTATTACTCCACCGATATTAAAAGCAACCTTCGGCATTCCATAGACAACACAGCTTTCAGCGTCCTGCCCTATTGTATAAGCACCAGCTTTTTTCATTGTATAAAGTCCTTTTGCTCCATCGGCACCCATTCCTGTAAGAATTACTCCGATAGCCTTATCTTTTGCGCATTCAGCAACAGACTCAAACATTACATCAACAGACGGACAATGCCCGCTAACCTTTTCACCAGGTTCTGATGATATATAATAGCCTTTAAAGTCCTTGTTGACACGCAAATGATGCTCGCCTGCTGCTACAAGAGCAAGACCTGAATATAGTCTGTCGCCGTCTTTAGCTTCCCTTACCTCAAGATTTGAGATTTTATTAAGCCTTTGAGCAAACATTTCAGTAAACTTCACTGGCATATGCTGAGTAATAACAATAGGTGGAATATCCGCAGGCAGATCCTTAACAACATTTGTTATAGCTTCAGGGCCCCCAGTTGATGCACCTATTGCAATAATTTCTGTTGAGGAATTGCAACATTTATCATACTGCTTTGCCAAAGCGGCCATATCAGGTTTTTTAGGTACAATTACCTTTGAAGTACTAGCGATTTTTATTTTTTCCCTTAGCTCCAATGCAAAATTCTTTAAATCGTCAGGACCTTTTACGACTGGCTTTTTTACAAAGTCAACTGCTCCTGAATCAAGTGCTTCAAAAGCATTAATAGGAAGTGATGTTACAACAACTACCGGAATAGCATACTGTGGAATAAGCTTTTTTAAAAATCTTATTCCGTCCATTCTTGGCATTTCAATATCAAGTGTCATTACATTAGGTCTGAGCTGGATTATTTTATCTCTTGCATCATATGGATCACCTGCAGTTGCTATGACATCGATTGCCTTATCTTCAGCAACAAGCTTTGATAAAACCTCTCTGAACAGGATTGAATCATCCACAATAAGCGTCTTAATATACTTCTCACCCATAAAGCACCCCTTATGATCGTTTATTCTTTGATAAATATAGATGGTTTTAGAGCTTTATACTTGCTGTCTTTTGAAATATGTTCTGCATGCCCTATCAAAAAATAGCCACCGTGCTTTGTTACGT
>JAEWZG010000073.1 GCA_023395435.1 Bacillota bacterium | reverse complement strand
CCCTTATCTGACCAGCCTCAGAGAATTTTCTTGTGATTGTTCTCTTAAGTGACTGTCTAACATATTCACATGTAACCTCAATATCCTTAAGTGAACTCTGATAATCACCAAGAGTTTCAAGAATAGTAGGTAAATCCCTTATCGGGATGCCTTCCTTCAAGAGCATTCCAAGTACTCTCTGCAAGTATGCAATGCTAACAACATTCGGGATAACATCGTCTATGATTGTCGGGTTAGCTTCCTTAACCTTATCAAGCATTGTCTTTACATCCTGTCGGCTCAACAATTCATGTGCGTGAGCCTTAATAATTTCAGACAGGTGAGTAATCATAACCGATGTTGGGTCAATTAATGTATAGCCTGCAATATCGGCTGCGACCTTTTTATCCTCACTTATCCATTTAGCCGGGATATTGAATGCCGGTTCAACAGTATCTATACCGTCAATATCACCTTCAACATTACCGCTGTCAAGAGCAAGGTAGTGGTCAACAAGAATTTCTGCCCTGGCGACTTCCTCGCCTTTTATCTTTATAACATATTGATTTGGATTAATATTCTGGTTATCTCTCATGCGGATTGATGGGAATACCATACCCATTTCAAGTGCAAACTGTTTTCTGAAAACTACTACTCTGTCAATGAAGGTTCCTCCGCTATTTTCATCAGCAAGAGGGATAAGGCTGTAACCAAATTCCATTTCAATCGGTTCAACATTAAGAAGCTTGTATACATTATCAATATCCTTGTAGTATTCCATTTCGGATAAAGCTTCCTGATTGTCGATAATTTCGTCAGCCTGTGCCTTTTCAGCAACAAGCTTGTTATTCTTCGTAAGTGTATATCCAAGGAACATTGCTCCCGCACCGATAACAATGGCCTGAATCTTTGGGAATCCTGGAATAAGTGCCATTACGCACATTACCCCACCTGCAATCATCAAAACAAGTGGCTGAGATGTAAATTGCTTTCTAAGGTCTGTATTAAGGTTAGATTCTGATGCTGAACGGGTAACAATCATACCCATTGCAGTAGAAATTAGAAGTGCTGGTATCTGCGAACAAAGCCCGTCACCGACGGTTGCTATTGTGTATGTTGATAATACTGTGGTGAAATCGCCGCCTGCAACAAGACCTATAATTGCTCCGGCAATTAAGTTTATAAAAGCTACAAGAATTGAAATAATCGCATCACCTTTTACAAACTTGGAAGCACCGTCCATTGCTCCGTAGAAGTCAGCTTCGCGCTGAACATTTAAGCGTCTTTCTCTTGCAGTTGCTTCATCAATGGTTCCTGAATTAAGGTCAGCGTCAATAGCCATCTGCTTACCAGGCATAGCGTCAAGAGTAAATCTCGCTGATACTTCAGCAACTCTTTCAGCACCCTTTGTGATAACAATAAACTGTACAATAACGATAATTATGAAAATAATAAAACCAACAACAGCGTTACCCTTCATAACAAACTGACCAAAGGTTCTGATTACACTTCCTGCATCACCGTCGTTTCCAAGAATAAGTCGTGTTGAGGAAACGTTAAGTGACAATCTAAATAACGTTGTGATAAGCAATATTGAAGGAAAAATTGAAAATTCAAGTGTATCCTTTATGTACATAGTGGTTAGCAATATAATAAGCGATAAAGTAATATTAATTATAAGTGCCACGTCGAGAAGTGCTGGTGGAAGAGGAATGATAATCATTATTACAACTAATACAATTATCAATGAAAATGAGTTCTTGAGATATTTCATTTATTTCCTCCTGATTTATATAGATAAGCTGTTAATATTCAAGCTTCTTATTTTTTAAGTCATATACAAACGCGAGAATTTCAGCAACCTCATGATAGAATTCTTCAGGAATTTCCTGTCCTATCTCTACGGCATCATATAAAGCTCTCGCAAGTGGTCTGTTTTCTGTAAGTGTAATTTCATGCTTAGAGGCAATTTCTATAATTTTTAAAGCTATCAAGTCGGCTCCCTTTGCAAGGACAACTGGTGCTCGATTCTTTTCAGGGTCATATTTTATAGCAATAGCAAAATGAGTTGGGTTCCTGATAACAACATCAGCATTTGGGACATCCGCCATCATTCTGGCTTGTGCCATTTCCCTCTGCTTTTGTCTTACCTTCCCCTTAATCTGAGGGTCACCTTCCATCTGCTTGTATTCTTCCTTGATTTCCTGCTTAGTCATCTTTAAGTTCTTTTCATATTCCCACCATTGATAACCGTAGTCAAGTATACCGACGAATATGAAAATTATCGAAATTGTCATAACAGCTGAAAAAACAGAAGAACATAAGTAAACTATTGCGACCTTTGGGTCAATATCAAAAAAGTTGATTATCTCCACAATTCTGCTTTTTACCTGTGAATAAATAATAGCAGATATTATTGCAAGCTTGATAAGGTTCTTGACAAGGTCGACTATTGCTCTTGTTGAGAATAGCTTTTTAATCCCTGATATTGGGTTCAGCCTTGAAAACTTAGGCTTCACAGCTTCCATAGAAAACATAAATCTTGTCTGAATGCCAGTGAAGATTGCTGGTGCAAGGAACCCTACTATGAAAGCAGGACCTGCAACAGTAAATACAATCTTCATTGCATTCCTGAAAATGTAATTAACAGTTTCCTGTGAAAGTTCAGTATACTTGCCCGACATATCTATAAAGCTTATTATCCCTTGGGCAAGATTTGAGTATATGGTTTTTGAGAATATTCTCAATGTTAAAAACATTACCACAATAAAAAGGGCAGAAGCAAAATCGTTACTCGAGAATACGTTACCTTTCTTTCGTTCGTCCTTTTTACGCTTGGGGGTGGCTTTTTCGGTCTTTTCACCTGCTGATGACTCTGCCAAGTATAATCCCCCCTAAAGACCGTTTTGCGCTATTTAATAATAAGTGACGGAAGTGTCGCCGTCAGATTATCGATAAGCATCTTCATATATTTATCAATAGCATCTGAAAGGGGTTCAGCAATAATAAAAAGCATAAACAACCCAAACAGAAGCTTTATCTGTATGTTTACCTGCATTACCTGTATCTGCGGAACTGCCTTCATAAGAATGCCCGCACAGAACTCAAGCAAAAGTTGCGCAAGTATTATCGGAATAGCAAGCTTCATTGCAAGTGAAAGAACTGTTCCAAAATAATTGACTAAGACAACTGTTATGTCAGGGTTGAAATTCTTCCATC
>JAEWZG010000001.1 GCA_023395435.1 Bacillota bacterium | reverse complement strand
ATTTCAACATGGAAATTAAGGATAAGGAATTTATCATTCTTGTTGGACCATCAGGTTGCGGTAAATCCACAACATTAAGAATGATTGCAGGTCTTGAAGATATTTCTGAAGGTGAGCTTTACATAGGTGATCGCCTTGTAAATGATGTTGCTCCAAAAGATCGTGATATAGCAATGGTTTTCCAGAACTATGCGCTTTATCCACACATGACTGTTTTTGAGAATATGGCATTTGGCTTGAAGCTCAGAAAAGTTCCAAAGGCTGAAATCGTTCGTAAGGTAGAAGAAGCTGCAAGAATCCTTGACATATCACACCTCCTTGACAGAAAGCCAAAGGCTCTATCAGGTGGACAGAGACAGCGTGTTGCTTTGGGTCGTGCTATTGTTCGTGAGCCACAGGTATTCTTACTTGACGAGCCACTTTCAAACCTCGATGCTAAGCTCCGTGCTCAGATGAGAACAGAGATTTCAAAGCTCCATACAAAACTTGGAACAACATTTATCTACGTTACTCATGACCAGACAGAAGCTATGACAATGGGTGATAGAATCTGTGTTATGAAGGATGGTTACATCCAGCAGATTGACTCCCCAACAAACCTTTACCAGAACCCAGTTAACCAGTTCGTTGCTGGATTTATCGGTTCACCTCAGATGAACTTTATCGATTCAGTTCTTCGCAAGGTTGACGGTAAATACATCGTTGAATTCGGTACTGAAAAGAAATATAGTGTTGAAATCCCAGAAGGAAAAGCTGATGATGAAGCACTTTCAGGACTTGTTGATCAGGAAGTTGTTCTTGGTGTTCGTCCAGAATCAATACACGACGAAGACATGTTCCTTTCAAATGCTACAACAGGCGTAATCAACTGTATGGTTGAAGTTACAGAAATCATGGGTGCTGAAACTTATCTTTACCTCACATGTGAAGGTATTCCACTTACAGCAAGAGTTTCACCTCGTTCTACTGCTCGTCCACAGCAGGAATACACTGTTGCTATCGATCCAAACAGAATTCACCTCTTTAACAAAGAGACAGAAAAGACAATTATCAACTAACAATAAGATTGATTATAAAAGCTCTGCAGTTTTGCGGGGCTTTTATTTTTTTATTTTTTAAATGTAAATATTTTCAGCATAAATATTTCCTCAGATAAATGCAACAATAATGTTAAAAGTTTTCTGAGAGGACGTTTTTATGGAAAAGAAAAAATTAACACTTGTTCCACTTATATTGATGATATTTACATCAGTATTCGGCTTTACCAATATGCCTCGATCGTTTTTTCTAATGGGCTATGCAGCTATTCCGTGGTATGTTATATCAGCAATTACATTCTTTATACCGTATGCATTTATGATGGCTGAGTTTGGTGCAGCATTTAAGGATGAAAAGAACGGAATATACACTTGGATGGAAAAATCGGTAAGCCCACGATATGCCTTTGTGGGAATATTTATGTGGTATGCATCCTATGTAATATGGATGGTCAATATCTGTTCTTCAATTTGGATACCATTATCTAATTTTATTTTTGGTCAGGATAAAACGCAGACATGGAGATTTCTCGGAATGAACTCAACACAGTTTATCGGTGTTCTCGGTGTTGTGTGGATTATACTGGTTACACTTATATCAACAGCTGGTCTTAAGGGCATAACAAAGTTTACTTCCGTCGGAGGAACTGCTGTAGCACTTCTTAACATCGTTTTGCTTGTGGGTGCAGTAGTTGTACTCATCGGCAATAAAGGCGAGCTTCTTGAGCCTATTAGGGGTGCTCAGTCATTTATAGCTTCACCTAATCCATCATACAGCGGATTGTTATCTACTCTGTCTTTCCTAGTTTTTGCGATTTTTGCTTATGGCGGTCTTGAAGCAGTTGGCGGACTTGTTGAGGATACCCATGAATCGCACATAACCTTCCCGAAGGCTGTAACTATATCTGCTATTATTATTGCTATAGGATATTCTTTAGGAATTTTCTTCTGTGGAGTATTTATTAACTGGGGGGACCGTCTTTCAGGCAATAATGTAAATATGGCTAACGTGGGCTATATAGTTATGAATAACTTTGGATATGAGATAGGAAAGGTATTCGGGCTTGCAGAGGGCGCATGTACACAAATTGGCGCGTGGACGGCTCGTTTCATGGGGTTGTCAATGTTCCTTGCATTAACAGGTGCCTTCTTCACACTAAGTTATTCACCGTTAAAACAGATCGTTATGGGTACACCTGAAAAAATCTGGCCTAAGTCATTTTTAAAAACAAAAAACAACATACCTACAACCGCTGCCTGGGTGCAGTGCACTATAGTTTCAATCATAGTAATCCTTGTTTCATTCGGTGGAGAAGCCGCTGAACAGTTTTTCAAAAAGCTTGTTCTTATGACAAACGTAGCAATGACATTGCCGTATCTTTTCCTTGCGGGAGCATTTATATCCTTTAAGAGTAAAGAAGAAATTCACAAGCCATTTGAAATTTATAAATCTAAAGTAATGGTGGTAGTCGCAACGGTATTGACTGTTTTAACTGTCGGGTTTGCTAATATCTTTACTATTATTGAACCTTCTTTTTCTGGAAATTGGGAAAATACAGTCTGGATGATAGCAGGTCCACTTGTATTCTCGCTAACTGCATTATGGTTGTATTCAAGATATGAAAAGAAAATAAGATAAATTAAAAAAGGAACGCCGAAGCGTTCCTTTTTTTATTCTTCAACCAGCCCGATATCACCTGAAAACGGAAATGATTCAACAGTTTTTTCTGTAAAATTCACTTTGTATCCTGCTCCATCCTTGTGAAAGAAGCCACTTGTTGGTTTGATTTTTACGTAACACATATTACTGTCATCTTCATTATTGGCTTCAAAGTACCAAGGTTCAAAGACTTTTATAAGTGTTTCACGAATCTGAGCATTTTGTGGCAATAATGGATGGCCAATATTGTCAGCAATTCCGCTAAAGTTGTAAGCTTTTCTTCCGCAAAGTGCAACATTAGAATTACCTGCGACATCTCTTACTTTCTGAGACAAACCATATGTAACAATATAAAAGGCTTCTCCGTCAAAATAAGCATCAACAAAACGGACCGAAGGGATATTATTATAGCATGTTGCAAGAGCAAACTGATAGTCCTTTGAGAATAACTCAATCATTTTTTCAATTGCTTTTTCATAATCTGTCATTTTATTACACCATCCAATACTATTATTAAAGATTAGTAATATTATACAACTATCCCTGCTAAAAGTAAATATTCAGCAGGGACTTTTTATGTATTAAATTATAAGATATCCAAGAGCAAGAAGAAGCTTAATATCTGCACCATTTTTATAAAGAACGTAAATCAGTATGAGAATAAGCAGCTTTTCCTCATCTATTTGAAAATTTCTCAAGAGCTTTCCTATACTTCCTGAAATATCTGTAAAACCATTTTCGCTCTTTTTGTTATCACCTGAAGAATTCTTAAATCTATTAAAGCCACCTAAATTTGAACCGAATAGCTGAGCAAAGGGGTTTGAAGCATTATGTCTGTTCTGAGTTGGTTGTTCAGGCTTTTTTTCCTCGTTTGGCTTCTCATTTTTTTCTGCAACATTTTTGTGAACCTCTTGCTGGTTATTGATATTCTGTTCATTATGAGGCCGTTGCTGAAAATTAGAGCGATTGTTTCTCATAAAAAAATCATTGTTTGCATGGTTATGTGGATGTTCATTATTATGAGTAGTTTCTATTTTATTTTCAGGTGGCTTTTCGGGAGTTTTTATGTAGCTGTTGGCTTTTTTTTGCATCTCACGGACGCGTTTTATAGCCTCCTGCTGCATAGTTTCAAATTCTTCCTTGTTGTTACAGGATATCAAAAAGATCGCCTCCCAGAAGGCCGCTTTCCTTAATTAAAGGCCATATTGCAAGAAGCTTAAACACTTTTGTAACTCTGTCTATTTTAATCTGACTTTCATTTTTAAGCAAGGGCTTTAATGCATATAGAAAATTAGTATTCTTGTCTTTCTGGTTAGCCTGTTGGAGTATTTTTTGAATAGCTATAATTTTTGACATATCAAAGTTAATGTCGCCTGGCTTTTTATCGCTTTCGTCGTTTGAATTACTGTTGTTTGAGCCGAACAAGGACGACAGATCAGGCATCTCCTCGCCGTTGCCCTGCCCGAGCATTTCAGCAAGCTTTTTTATCTGATTCATGCTTTCTTCATCATTGAGAACATTCTGAAGTCTGCTCATCATATCGTCCATTTTATCACCTCAATACAGATAGTTTTTATGGTAGTTATTTACCCTGCAATTTTTTTATAAGCTCCTTAGCTTCGGGAGAAGACATAATTTTCTGTGTGAGTTCTTTATTTGAAAGGGCTTCTTTAAGCTTCTGAACATCATTATTGTTCATACCTTTTGTTAGGTTATTAATATTTCCACTTTGAAGATCTTTCTTAAGTGAATCAGAAGAAGTTCCCATTTTCTTGCTCACCAAATTAATGAGGGCATCCATACCTTTTGGGCTCATGTTCATAAAAAATCCTCCTTTAAAATGAATTGCAATTACTTAAATATTATGATATAATTGCAAAAATTAGAATTGTACGAGGCGGTTACCTTGAGAATAATAGTTATATCAGACACACATAGGAACTTTGATGCTATTTATAAGATTTTTGAACGTAATAAGGAAGCTGAATTGTTTATCTTTCTTGGGGATGGAGAAAGAGAACTTGAGGATGTAAAAATGCTATATCCGGATAAGAAAGTTCTAAGCGTAAGTGGAAACTGTGATTTTGCCTCAGATTCACCTTATGTAAATATGACAATGCAAAGGGGAAAAAAGATTATCTTTCTTCATGGTCATACACATGGGGTTAAAGGTGGACCGGGAGGAGTCATCGGTCTTGCAAGGGAGAACAAGGCTGATATCGTCCTTTTTGGTCACACACATCAGAGATATTACTCATATGAAGATGGTCTTTATGTTCTTAATCCTGGAAGTGCTGGGCAACCTCGCGACGGCAGGGGGCCGTCTTATGCATTCATCGATATTACTGACGCGGGGATCGTCTGTAATCACGTTGATGTATAATATTAAAATATGCAATAGGTCTTAAAAATGTGAAAAAGGCATATAATCTTTT
>JAEWZG010000101.1 GCA_023395435.1 Bacillota bacterium | reverse complement strand
AATGCTGGTGAACCATTCCTATTTTTGCTTTAATAGCATCTTTTGGTGAAGAAAATGAAACACTCTTGTCATCAATAAATATTTCACCACTATCAGGAGAATAAATTCCCGAAAGCATATTAACAAGCGTGCTTTTTCCTGAACCATTTTCGCCCAAAAGAGCAAGAACTTCGCCTTTTCTCACGTCAAGAGAAACATTCTTATTGGCTTGAACAACGCCAAACGCTTTTGATATATTTTTGAGTTTGATATAAGCCTCTTCAGACATAATTAACACTCCTTAAATTAGTTATGAAAACTGAAAAATCATATGTTATATTAAAAGTACGTAAAACTTTTCACTTTTCATAATTATAAAATTAATTACAAGGCTCTACAAAAACAAGCAGAGCCTTGCAAAAAATTATGTTAAAATAAATATTTAGTTCTTAGGGGATCCTATAACTCCTTCAACGAACCAATCCATATTCCAGATTTTATCATCTGACATCTTATCGCCATCTTTTACCTTTTCAGCACCAGTGTTGTCTTTGATAGGACCTGCAAATATTGTCAATGAACCGTCAAGAATCTTCTTCTGTGCTTCATCAACCTTTTCCTGTGTTCCAGGTGCACAATTTGATGTAAGTTTGTCCAATGAAACCATGCCAGTTGTCATACCTTCCCATTGATTCTTTGCAACCCATTTACCGTCAATAATTGACTGAACATCAGCAACATAGAACTTTTCCCAGTGGAAGAGAGGAGCAGTAAGATATGCTTTTGGAGCAGCATTAGGTGTTGATTTGTTGTAACCAATTGCAAATGCACCAGCTTCCTGTGCAGCAACCTGTGTAGCTGTTGAGTCCTGATGCTGAGCCATTACGTCACAGCCCTTGTTTAGAAGACTCTGTGCAGCCTGCTTTTCTTTTGCTGGGTCATACCATGTGTTAGTCCAAGCAACTTCAACAGTTGCATTAGGATTAACGGATCTTACACCAAGTGTAAATGCGTTGATACCACGGATAACTTCGCTGATTGGGAATGCGCCAACATAACCGATCTTATTTGATTTTGTCTTTAGACCAGCAACAATACCAGCAAGATATCTTGGTTCTTCAACTCTACCCATGTATGTAGTCATATTGCTTGTGTATTCACCGCCTGTAGCGTGACCGAAGTACACTTTAGGATATTTTTTAGCCATTTCTTTTGTGTACTTACCAAAACCGAAGCTTGTTGAGTAAATTACGTTACATCCTTCAGCAATAAGGTTTTCAATAGCTGATGTAACTTCAGTAGCGTCTTCTTTTACATTTTCAAATGACTTACATTTAATGCCCATCTTTTCAAGTTCAATTCTTCCTTGATTGTGAGCTTGTGTGTAACCACCGTCATTAATGTCACCGATATAAACAAAACCTACCTTTAGGTCACCCTTAGCAATAGCTTTCAGCTGTGTTGACTGAGTGTTACTGCCTTCTGCCTTGCTTGATGAATCATCTTTTTTAGGTCCGCATGCAGTTGCAAAAACCATTAAAGAGGCAAGAGCAAGAGCAAAAATCTTTTTCTTCATAGTGTTAAACTCCTTATTATTTTTTTCTTTCCGTACGGGAAAGTCTATTTTAAAGGTTTCCCTTTAAATACATCTTAAGTTTGAAAAACAATGCCTGTTTTCTCATCCATTTTATCAATTATCGCAAGTGATTCAACTCTCACTCCACTATTTCTAATTAACTCGCCACCATTCTGAAAGCCTTTTTCAATAATAATTCCTGCGCCGACAAGAGTAGCACCAGAATCCTTGACAAGCTGTGAAAGTCCTAACAGCGCACAACCGTTAGCAAGAAAATCATCTATTATCAAAATCCTGTCATTTTTATTTAGGAACTTTTTTGAGACAATAATGTCATACATCTTATTGTGGGTAAAAGACTCAATCTTTGTTGTGTAAACTTCGCCTGCTATATTCTTTGTCTTTGTCTTTTTAGCAAAAACAACCGGAACATTAAAACTCTGAGCAACAATACATGCTATACCAATACCGGAAGCTTCGATTGTAAGTATCTTATTAATTTCTTTATCTTTAAATCTTCTTTTAAATTCTTTGCCAAATTCAGCAAAAAGATTAATATCCATCTGATGATTAAGAAAACTGTCAACCTTAAGAACATTTCCTTCCTTGACGATACCATCTTTTAATATTCGTTGTTTAAGAAGCTCCACAATATCACTCTTTCAGTTTACAGATTTCTACAAAATAAAAAACATATATTTATTATAAATTATTTTTTATCTTTTGACAATCTATATTTAATCTAAAAAAATCATTTTTTTATATTTATTTTTTATATATTCAATAGAAACATTACTATAAGTAAGATATTAGTATATTAAAATCAAATATTTGACTTTATTGTAAAATACATATATAATAACTATATCATATTAAGTAAGGTTGATTACTATAATGAAAAGTAGTTTTAGATTGTTTTTATCAGAAAAAAACAATAAAAGGAAATTTATATTTTTAATAGTATTAATAATTTTTTTAGCTGCTTTTTTTGCAATAACTGTGACCTATTCTCATGATTTCCTGGAAAAGAATGCAAAAAGTGAAATTAAACAAAAAGCTCAACTGAATAATCAGATACTCAATGAAAGATTCGATGGTATTTTTAAGGTCCTGCATTCAACTTCTTCTATGATTTCATTGGAAAAGGATATTAAATCACCGGAAGTTTTACAAAAGCTTAGACAAATCAGTTTGAAAAATGGCTTTGATAGAATGGCAGTAACTACACCTGACGGAATGAGTTATACTGATGATGATAATATTCACAATTCAAAAAACAGATCATATTTTATTGAAAGTATGAATGGTAAGGAATTTGTTACTGAAATTGAAAAATCAAACCTTAATGGTAAGCCTTTCATTGCTTTCTCATGTCCTATCGTTAAAGATCAAACAGTTGTTGGTGTTCTTCGAATAACTATATCAAAGGATTATTTTATTAAACTGGTTAATATTGATGATCTGACAGGTGCGGACGATGTATTTCTTATTGATCCAAGCGGATCAGTCGTTCTTATAAGTGAAGATAACATATTCAATAAAATGCTAAAAGAGAATAAGAATAATATATCAGCTGTAAATAATCTTGAGCAAGCAGCTCTAAACAGTAAAGAAACTTGCATTTATTATTTGGATGGAAGTAAAAAAATGTATGCTTATACCGTTCCGTTTCATTATAATGGTTGGAGTGTTATCACTACATTGTCAAAAGAGCATGCAAATAAATCTTTTCATATGATTTATCTTTATAGTGCGTTTTTCCCAATTCTTTTTGTGGTCATAATTATTATTAATTTATTATTTTGCAGAAGTAGCTATAAACAATTCGTATTACAGAATAAAATTTCTTCAAAAGAGATCAGCATAATTTCAAATGCCCCATCTTTATGTGCATTTTGGTATGATATTAAGAAAAGGACACTTAAATTTTCTGAGGGCTTCCAGGAGTTAATCGGGTGTCGTCCAAGCATTGAGAATATTCCTGAGTCGTTAATTGATAATGATTTTATTTTTAGTGAGCATGCTGAGTTGTTAAAAGATTTTTTTGAAAGAATTAATTCGGGTTTAAGCAATAATGAAGCTTATGTTAAAATCAAAAAAGCTGATGGAAAATACTCTTTATTTAAAATCAGTTCCACAACAATTTATTACAAAGATTCGCCATTTAAGGCAGTCGGTTATATTGAGAAAGTAAGTATCAAGAGCAATCAAAATTCTGATATTGCTGTATATGATTCATTAACAGGACTTTACAACAAACTTAGTATGAAGAATTACGTTAATAATTATATAAATAATAACAGTAGTTCAATCGGAGCATTATTGATTGTGGATATATATAATTTTAATTTAATTAATGAGAAGTTTGGATATAGTTATGGTGACAAAGTAATAAAAGATACGGCTGACCAGCTAAAATCATTATTTAGATCAAGTGATTTTATAGCAAGATCCAGCGATGACGAATTTCTCTTGTTTATGAAGGATGTTAATTCAGTGGATCTTCTCACAAATAAAATTAATAAAATAATTGATTCAACAAACAAACTCATTCTAGAGGAGGAATCAATGTCGGTATCTGTTAACATTGGTATTGCTATGTTCCCACAGGATGGAGATGAATTCAACGAGTTGTTTAAGAATTCAATAACAGCATTAACAATTGCAAAGAGAAAAGGCGGAGGATATTTCGAATTCTATTCTGAGATTAATCTATAATATTAAAAAGCACAACAGAGTTTTGTTGTGCTTTTATTAATTATCTTATATGTTACATCATCTTTAAGCCATTGATAATGAATTTAAATTTTACACCAAGATACATCGCTGAGCGCTTGCAGAGAAGCATTCTGTCAAGGAATATTTCAAAATACTCCATAACAGATGAAATGTCAGTATCAATAGTCAAATCCATAATAAGTGCTGTGTTATCTTCATTCAGATACAGGCTTGATTTTTCAGCAGCATAGTTAACACGATCGTGAATATCAAAAGTAATAAGGTCAGTATTACGTACTCTTGAACGTCTTACGTCAGTTTTATCAGCAATGATTATAGCAGCAGACATAGGGCTTAACGGCTGTGCAGTACCCTCATCATGATGACCAATAGCAGAAATAATCTGAGCAATTTCCTCAGGGGGAACATTAATCTTGTCAAGTAATCTGAAAGCCATATTTGCTCCGCTTAAAGCATGATTTACTCTATTTACGACATTACCGATATCGTGCATATAACCAGCTATTTTTGCTAGTTCCACCATTCTTTCGGGGTAGCCAAGTTTTTCTAATATCATACCTGCATTCTGTGAAACTATGCCAACGTGAGCAAACGAATGCTCTGTGTATCCAAGCTCCTCAAGTGTCTTATCAGCTTGCTTGATATATGTTTGAATTTCTTCATTTTCCTTGATATACTTATAAGTAATTAAGCTCATGTTTGGTACTCCTTATTCTAATCTTCGTATAAATCTCCGCTATTTGATTTGTTTAGTGTTCCATCAAGTTCAATCATCAGGAATTTGCATAGTGACGTAACAACAGGTCGATGAAGTGTACCTTTAGGGACAATAATAAATTCACCATCATTTACTTGTGTTCTTTTAACTTCTGTTTCAAGAACAAAACTTCCTTCAATGACATAAAATAGCTCATCTGAATTTTCATGCATATGAAAATCAAGAGTTCTGTTTTCAACATTGACAACACTTATAGTATGTCCATTTAAGTGAGCTATTTTCTTATAAATATAAAGTTCATTAACTGAGTTAACTTCCTTTATTAAATTTATTTTTTCCATTTTTTCTCCTTTTTGCAAAATAAAATTATTTCTTCTTCCATTATACACTTGTTTTTTTAAAAAATAAACCCATGTATTACAAAAATATAAAACACAAAGCCTGTAATATATTACAGGCTTTTGATAATTATAAAAGATCTGACATTGAATATAATCCTGCAGATTTTCCTTTTAAGAATACTGCAGCGTTTACTGAACCTACGGCAAAAACTTCTTTTGAAGATGCACTATGTGATAAAGTAATAACTTCATCATGTCCTGCAAAAATTACTTCGTGTTCTCCAACAATAGTGCCGCCACGAACTGCATGCATGCCGATTTCTTTTTTATCTCTTTTCTTTCTCTGCGAATGTCTGTCGTACATATAATGATAGCAGTCATCAAGAACAGAATTTATAGCGTCAGCAAGCATTATTGCTGTTCCGCTCGGTGCGTCAATCTTCTGATTGTGGTGCTTTTCAATAATCTCAATATCAAATTGTCCGCCTAAAAAAGAGGTAGCTTTTTTAGCAAGCTCAACAAGAAGATTTATACCAAGTGAAAGATTAAATGTAAAGAAAACAGGGATCTGTTCACCAGCAGTTTTAATCTTTTCAATTTGTTCCTGAGAATAGCCAGTTGTAGCAAAAACGACAGCTACATTGTTAGTAAGAGCATATTCAATCAATGAATCAAGAGTTGAAGGATGAGAAAAATCAATAATGACATCTGGTTTTACAGGTAAATCAGATGGCTTTGAAGCGATAGGGAAGTCAGCATACTGTTTAGTGTTTATATCTATGCCCGCAATAACCTGACAATCATCTCTTTCGCAAATGCAATTATAAATTATCTTGCCCATTTTCCCATTGCATCCACTTATAGCAATGTTGGTCATAATTTCACATCCTTAAATTAAATTGATTTTCTTCATTGAAGCCTTTAGTGTTTCTCTTGCCTTGTCAGACATAGGAACAAGTGGCATTCTGCAAGGTCCGGCCTGCATTCCCATAATATTCAAAGCTTCCTTGATAGGAATAGGATTAACATCAATAAACAAGCTGTTCATAAGATCAAGTAATCTTATCTGTTCCTTACCAGCAGCAGTAAAATCATTATTAATACAAAGCTGACAAAGATTGTATACTTCTTTTGGCATTATGTTTGAAAGAACTGAAATTACTCCCTTGCCACCGATAGACATTACAGGAACAGTCATTCCATCATCACCGCTGTAAACATCAAGTGAATTTCCACAAGCTTCAATAATCCTTGCAAAGTAGTTGATATTACCGCCTGCTTCCTTGACAGCAACAATATTAGGATGCTTCGCAAGTTCAACAAAAGTTTCAATAGCAATATTAATACCTGTTCTGCTTGGTATATTATATAGGACTATCGGAATATTTATGCTATCTGCGATAGCAGTAAAATGTGCTATAAGTCCAGCTTGTGAGGTTTTGTTGTAGTAAGGTGTAACAACAAGAACAGCATCAGCACCAAGCTCTTCAGCTTCTTTAGATAGCTCAATAGCATATGCTGTGTCATTACTACCTGTTCCTGCAATGACTGGAACTCTCTTTGCTGTTCTTTCAACAGCATATCTGATACAATCCTTGTGTTCTTCATCTGTCATAGTTGATGCTTCGCCAGTAGTACCACAAACTATGATAGCATCAGTTCCATTATCAATATTAAAATCTATTAGCTTGCCGAGTCCGTCGTAATTTATACTTCCATCATCGTTCATAGGAGTAACAATTGCAACGCCGGCACCAGTAAAAATTGTATTCTTCATAGTTAAATCCTCTCTAATTCTTATTTGTAAGAATATTTCTTATGTTAGCTATTAATCCACCATCTGTTATTTCAGTTCCGATTTTAAGATTAGGTGGAAGGTTGAAATAAAAAATTGGCGTCCCCTGAAGTTGAAATTTGCTTTCAATTTGTCTTATTGAGAAAATGATTTCTTCCTTCGATACAGTAGCAATATTGAGATGTACCTTATCAATTTCTGTCGCATTTATGAAATAAGAAATCGTAACAGATCTCTGACTAGCAGAAATACACATTCTGCTTTCAATACTGTCAACAAGAAGCCCGTTATATGTAACGATTGTGATATTCTTAGCAAATATGCTTTCAAAAGATTCACATATAATCTTTTTTTCATTAGCAGTTGTATCACAAGGGACAACACACAGAACATTTTCCTTGACGATCTTTTTGGAAAAATATTTTTTTACAAATTGTTTTAGCTTTTCACATGTAAAATTAAAGTCCTGGAAGAAGTTCTGAACATAAGGGATAGAAGGTAGTTCAACGAACAGAAGATCTTCAGGTTCTGAAAAAGTACGGTATTTTTTGTTGACTCTTTGAAAAGTCAGCTTATTATTCCCAAACCATACTATTACACTAATCATTAATCTAAGTATCCTTTTGCTGCAAGTAGTTCTGCCATCAATACTCCACCGCCTGCTGCTCCTCTTATTGTATTATGTGATAAGCAAACAAATTTGTAATGATATTGTTTATCTTCACGAAGACGTCCTATTGAAATAGCCATTCCTTTTTCCATATCTCTGTCAAGCTTAGCCTGTGGACGATTGTCATCTTCAAAATAATTTAAGAACTGTTTTGGTGCTAATGGAAGTTCAAGCTCCTGTGGAACACCCTTAAAATCCTTCCAAGCCTCTATAATTTCTTCTTTTGTTGGCTTGTTTTCAAATGTCACAAATACAGCAGCTGTATGACCATCTGATACAGGTACTCTGAGGCATTGTGTTGTTATTTCAATACCTTCAGCATTTACAATCTTATTGCCTTCGATTTTTCCCCAGACCTTTAATGGTTCCTGCTCTGATTTTTCTTCTTCTCCACCAATGTAAGGAATAAGATTATCAAGCATTTCAGGCCAAGTTTCAAAAGTCTTTCCAGCACCTGAAATTGCCTGGTATGTGCATGCAAGGACATTCTTAATGCCGAATTTTTTTAGTGGGTGAAGTGCTGGAACATAGCTTTGAATTGAGCAGTTTGATTTAACAGCAATAAAGCCACGTTTTGTTCCAAGTCGTTCTCTCTGTGCTTTTATTATTTCAGCGTGTTCAGGGTTAATTTCAGGAACCATCATTGGAACATCAGGTGTACCTCTGTTAGCTGAGTTGTTTGAAATAACAGGGCATTCTGCCTTTGCATAAGCTTCTTCAAGTGCTTTTATTTCATCCTTTTTCATATCAACTGCACAAAAAACAAAATCTACTTGTGAAGCAATTTTATTTATATCAGCTGTTGCATCAAGAACAATTAGATTCTCCATATCTTTAGGAATAGGTTTATTCATTGCCCATCTATTGCCAATAGCTTCTTTAAGCGTTTTTCCTGCAGAACGAGGAGAAGCTGCAACTGTTGTGACTTTAAACCAAGGATGATTTTCAAGAAGTATAGTAAATCTCTGTCCTACCATTCCTGTTGCGCCGATTATTCCTACATTAAACTGTTTCATTTAAAAAACTCCTATCTGTTTAATTTAAAAGTGAAAAACTATAATAGAATAATTATTTGTTATTCCCACTTTTTTATGCAAATAATATAAATATTAAAAAAACTGGTTGAAAACCAGTTCATCATACAATATAATAGAAATGTTGACATATTTATTGAATAATATATGTCGATAGCACTCCATCATAAAAATGATGACAATTGCATGCCTATTAAACATACAATCAGGAATAACCTTCCCAAAGAGTTAAACCTTCGGCGGCTGCACCTTTCACAACACCATAATCGACTTGGGAGTCTGTGTGTAGTTACTGTTTGAAGTCGCACCTCTATCTGATTTGATATTTATTTACATTTATAATAGCATTATAATTTATTCCTGTCAACTAATTTTTAATGGTAGAAAAATTTTTATAAAAGGAATTGAAAAACTGAATGAAAAAAACCGATTTTTATTACAATTTGCCTGAAGAACTTATTGCTCAGACACCTATAGAGCCACGAAATCATTCACGACTAATGAAAATTGACAGAGTTTCGGGTGAAATTGAACATAACCATTTCTATAATTTATGCAAACATCTTAAAAAAGGTGATTTATTGGTTCTAAACGATTCAAGGGTTCTACCCGCGAGATTATATGGTGAGAAGGATGGCACAGGCTCATTCATTGAATTCCTCCTTCTTGAACAGAAGGGTAATTTTGAATGGGAAATTCTTTGTCGCCCGGGTAAGAAAGCTAAGGTCGGTAGAAAATTCTCTTTTGGTGAAGGAAAGCTTGAGGCTGAAATTACAGAGGTATTGGAGAACGGAAATCGTATTTCAAAATTTACTTGTGACGGGAACTTCTTCAACGTCCTTGAAGAAATCGGTCAGATGCCTCTGCCACATTATATAACACATACACTTGATGATAAGGAACGTTATCAGACAGTTTATTCTAAGGAGATTGGTTCCTCTGCTGCACCAACAGCTGGATTACATTTTACTAACGAAATGCTTGATGAAATCAAAGCAATGGGAGTTAATATTGCTTATGTAACACTTCACGTCGGTCTTGGTACATTTCGACCAGTAAAAGCAGATGAAATAACTGACCATCATATGCACTCCGAACATTATCTTCTCCCAAAAGAAACCGCAGATTTAATCAATAAAACAAAAGCAGAGGGCGGAAGGGTTATTGCTGTTGGTACTACCTCATGCAGAACACTTGAAAGTGTTGCAACCTTTAATAACGGTGTAATCGAAGAAAAAGAAGGCTATACTGATATTTTCATTTATCCAGGCTATGAATTTAAAGTGCTTGATGGATTGATTACAAATTTTCACTTGCCTGAAAGCACATTGATTATGCTTGTATCAGCTTATCTGGGATATGATAAGACAATGAATGCATATAAAGTAGCTGTTGATGAAAAGTACAGATTTTTCAGCTTTGGTGACGCAATGATTATCGTTTGATACAATTGACAAACACTGAGTGTAATAGTATAATTATGTTGTTAAAAGGGAGTAGTTATTACGTACAGTCAACATATTCCAGCTTGCTGGTGGTTGTACGCCTTGATTTATTAAGGAATGAGACTTTTGGCGCATTATGTGCCATAAGTCTTTTTTAGTATTAGTAATTATTTAGTTGGGAGAGACAAAATGTATAAATTATTGAAACAAGAGGGAACAGCTCGTCGTGGTGAATTTAAAACTGTTCATGGTACAATACAGACCCCTTGCTTTATGAATGTCGGAACAGCCGCAGCAATCAAGGGCGGAATTTCATCAGTTGACCTTGTGAATTTAAAATGTCAGGTTGAATTGTGCAACACTTATCACTTGCATCTTAGACCTGGTGATAAGATAATTCACAAGCTTGGTGGACTTCATAAATTTATGAACTGGCAGAGACCAATCCTTACAGATAGCGGTGGATTTCAGGTATTTTCACTTGCAAAGCTGCGTAAGATTAAGGAAGAAGGCGTGTACTTCAGCTCACATATAGACGGACGAAAAATATTTATGGGCCCTGAAGAAAGTATGCAAATTCAGTCAAATCTTTCTTCGACAATAGCAATGGCATTTGATGAATGTGTTGAAAATCCAAGTACACATGAATATTCAAAGGCTTCGTGTGAGAGAACAACACGCTGGCTAACACGCTGTAAAGAAGAAATGGAAAGATTAAATAATCTTGATACAACTATTAATAAAAATCAGATGCTTTTTGGCATAAATCAGGGTTGCGTTTATGATGATTTAAGAATTGAGCATATGAAGGAAATTGCCGACCTTGATCTTAATGGCTATGCAATCGGTGGTCTTGCAGTAGGTGAACCGACAGAAGCTATGTATCACGTTATTGAACAGGTTGAACCTTTTATGCCAAAGGAAAAACCAAGATATCTAATGGGAGTTGGTACTCCAACGAATATTATTGAAGGTGTTTATAGAGGTGTTGATCTCTTTGATTGTGTAATGCCGACGAGAAACGCACGTCATGCAACAATCTTCACATGGAATGGTATTATGCATGCAACAAATGCAAAATATGAGCTTGATGAAAGACCACTTGATGAAGAATGTTACTGCGCTACTTGTAAAAACTTTTCACGGGCATATATAAGACATCTTTTTAAAGCTAACGAACAATTAGCGGGAAGATTATGTGTTGAGCATAACCTATATTTTTACAATACACTTATGGAAAAAATCCGTGATGCACTTGATAATGGAACATTTGAAGAATTTAGGAATAAATATTCTTCACTTTTATCGACAAAATTATAAACGAAAGGTATGTTACAATGGGGTATCTTGAACTTCTTTTACTTGCAGTAGGACTTTCAGCTGACGCTTTTGCAGTATCAGTCACAAACGGAATGTGCAAGAAGAATATCAAGCTTGGCTGGACATTTGCAATAGCAGCTACTTTTGGAATATTCCAGGGGGTAATGCCAACAATAGGCTATGCATTGGGAAGTACATTTACAAAATTCATATCACAATATGACCATATTATCGCTCTGATACTTCTTGGCTTCATTGGTGGGAAAATGTTTTATGATGGAATTAAAGGTGATGTAGAAGAAAGCTATGATATGGTTAAGCTTACTTTTAGTGCATTAATAGTGCAGGGTGTTGCGACAAGTATTGACGCACTTGCAGTAGGTGTTAGTTTTGCTGCAATGAGCGTTAATATAGTAAGTGCTGCCGCATTTATTTGTGCAGTTACTTTTGTATTAAGTTTTATAGCAGTACTTATTGGTAAAAAATTTGGCGATCTACTTAATAATAAAGCAGAAATATTAGGTGGATTAATTTTAGTAGGAATCGGTGTGAAGATATTTATAGAGCATACATTTTTTTCATAATTTATTTGATTTATTATACAAATATGTGGTATAATAACTTAATATATACTTATGAAAGAGATTTCTATTATGATAAAACTTGCAATTTTTGATTTGGATGGAACACTCATCAATTCAATAATGGATTTAGCCGATGCAACAAACTATGCTTTGAGGGAATGCGGTTTACCAGAGCATAATGTTGAAAAATATAATTACTTTGTTGGTGATGGTGTGAATAATCTGATTCTAAGGGCAATTCCTGAGGGTTCACGTTGTGATACAATAATTTCAAAAGTAAAAAATCTTTTTTCTGAATATTACAACAAGCATTTTTCTGATAAAACATATATTTATGAAGGAATTATTCCTCTTATCAATAATCTTAATAAAAAAGGTATAAAACTCGCAGTCGCTACAAATAAGCCTGACCAGTTTGCAAAGGAAATTATAACTAATCTTTTTGGAATAGGAATTTTTGATTTTGTTCAGGGCCATAAGGAGGATATTCCTCATAAGCCTGATCCACGAATTATTAAGGAAGCCATGAGCTTCCTTGCTGTATCTGATAAAGAAACCGTAATGATAGGCGACACAAATGTCGACATTAAAACTGGAAAAAATGCGGGTATCAGTACTATAGGTTGCCTCTGGGGCTTCCGTGACGAACATGAACTTAAAGAAGCAGGAGCAGATTATATTGTTTCTGTTCCTGATGAAATTTTCGATATTTTAATGTAAAGGGGATTTACTATGAACTATAATATTAAAGAAGTTGCACAGAGACTGCAAGCACTAAGAGAAGACCTAGATTTGTCTATTGAGGACTTCTGCGCAAAGACAGGTATTTGTGTTGATGAATACAAGCTTATTGAAGCTGGAGAAAAGGATTTTTCTGTTACATTCTTATATAAATGTGCTGAAATTTTTAATGTAGAATTAGTGGAAATTCTTACAGGAACGGCGCCAAAGCTTTCAACATATTCAATTGTGAAAAAAGGTAAAGGTCTTCCTATAGAAAGACGTGAAAGATTTGCTTATCAGCATCTTGCTTATCTTTTTAAGGATAAAAGCATTGAACCATTGCTTGTAAGTGCACCATATGAAGCTGATGCACAGGATAAGCCAATCAAACTTTCCGTTCATGATGGTCATGAGTTTGACTTCATACTTAAGGGAAGTCTTAAGTTCGTTATTGGCGACCATACAGAAATTCTTAACGAGGGCGATGCTGTTTATTACAATTCAAACACACCTCATGGAATGATTGCTTTAAATGAAGATTGTGATTTTATGGCCGTCTTAATCAAAAAATAGGGAGAACTAAAATATGAAACTTGAAATGAAAGATTTAAATAAACAGTATTGTGTCGAAGAGTATGATAAAAATGGTGTCCTCAGTAAGTTTGAAATTGTATGTCCTGATAATTTTAACTTTGGATATGACATCATCGATGCTATCGGCACAAATGAACCTAACAGAAGAGCAATGATATGGCTTAATGAGGAGGGTGAAGAATACACTTTTACTTATTCTGACCTAATGAAAAAGAGTAACCAGGTAGCAAATATGTTGCTTGCTCATGGTGTTAAAAAAGGTGACAAGGTACTTTGTGTTTTAAAAAGACATTATCAGTTCTGGTTTATTACTATCGCTTTGTGTAAGATTGGCGCAGTATTAATTCCTGCAACAAATCAGCTTATGGCGAAGGATTATATTTATCGTTTTGATGCTGCTGATGTCAAGTATGTAATTGCAACAGCTGACGGTGATGTTACGGATCATATCGAGCAGTCATTTGATGAATATAAAGGCATTCAGGAAAAATTTATTGTCCGTGGCGATAAACAAGGTTGGGTATCCTTTGATAAGGAATTTGAAAAATATCCTGACACTATGGATAGAATCCAGAATAATGTCAATGATGATATGCTCTTATATTTTACATCAGGAACAACAGGTTACCCAAAGATGGTAATGCACAGCCATTATTATTCACTTGCTCATCTTCAGACAGCAAAGCATTGGCATAATCTTAAGGATGACAGCCTCCACCTTACAATATCTGAATCAGGCTGGGGCAAATGTATGTGGGGTAAAATGTACGGTCAGTTTATGATGGCTTGTACAGTCTTCGTATATGACTTTATCCGCTTTAATCCAAACGATATGCTTCAGAAGATTCAGGATTATAAAATTACATCCTTCTGTGCTCCACCAACAATGTACAGGTTTTTTATAAAAGAGGGAATTGAAAACTATGATTTATCAAACCTAAAATATGCTACAATTGCTGGTGAAGCTTTGAATCCTGAAGTATTCAATAAATTTTATCATTATACAGGTTTAAAATTAATGGAAGGCTTCGGTCAAACTGAAACTGTCCTTGTTGTTGCAAACCTTCCTGGAATGGAACCCAAGCCAGGTTCAATGGGAAAACCAACACCATTATATAATGTCGACATAGTTGATGATAGTAATAATTCAGTATCAGTGGGTGAAGTTGGAGAAATCGTAATTAGAACACATGGCAAATCACAAAGGGGTATGTTCAAGTGCTATTACAATAATCCTGAAGCTACAGACAATGCATGGAACAATGATGTTTATCATACTGGTGATACAGCGTGGAGAGACGAAGACGGCTATTTCTGGTACGTCGGAAGAACAGATGACCTTATCAAAGCGTCAGGCTATAGAATTGGACCTTTTGAGATCGAAAGTGTACTAATGGAGCATCCTTCAGTACTTGAAGTTGCAGTAACAGGTGCTGAGGATCCAATCAGAGGGCAGGTTGTTAAAGCAACTATCGTTCTGACAAAGGAATATAAGGATAAGGGCGATGAGAAGCTTATAAAAGAGCTTCAGACTTATGTAAAGAATGCAACTGCTCCATATAAGTATCCAAGAATTATTGAATTCGTTGATGAACTTCCAAAGACAATCAGCGGTAAAATTAGAAGAGTAGAAATTAGAAACAAAGGTGAAAAGAAGTAAATATAAACAAAAAAACAGTTCAGTGGAATTTTCCATTGAACTGTTTTATTTTTTTATTACATCATAGGTGAGAATAATTTAAGTACCTTGCCTTTAAATTTATCTAGCCAAGGAAGAGCTTCATATGTCTGCATTGTGACTTGGGTGCATTGCTCTAATATATTCATATAGTTTTTTTTGACTTGTTCAACGCACTTTGATTTGTACATTAAAACACCATTTTCAAAGTGAAGATAGAAGCTTCTGAAGTCGAAGTTCGTTGTTCCTACTATTGCAAGTTTATCATCTACAACAATTGTCTTTGCATGAATGAAGCCAGGAGTATATTCATATATCTTTACACCAGCCTTAAGTAATTGTGGATAATTTGAAACCGACACAGCGTGAACATACCATTTATCAGGAATATGTGGAGTAATAATTCTTACATCAATTCCGCTTTCAACTGCAAGTCGCATAGCTGTTACCATTTCATTATCAAGAATAAGATATGGTGTTGTAATATAAACATAATTATTCGCATTGTTTATCATATTCATATAAGCAAGCTCACCAGTAAGGTGACCGCTGATTGGGCTATCAGAGAAAGGCTGAACATATCCGTCAAAATCATATTTCACATTACTGAAATATGATGAGTATTCTTTTGCATCTGTATTGTTTGCAAAATACCATGTCTGCAGGAACATAGCAGAAAGCTGAGTTACCGCATCTCCTTTAATCATCACAGAAGAATCCTGCCAGTGTCCGTATCTCTCAACGGCGTTAATATATTCATCAGCAAGATTAATCCCACCGGTAAAACCGACATTGCCATCAATTACAGTAATCTTTCTATGGTCACGATAGTTTAGGAATGAATCCAGCGAAGGCTTGAAAGGATTGAATATACAGGTTTTTATTCCTAATGAATTCAGATAATCAGGATAAGTCTTTTTTAATAGACTAATTGTTCCAAGGTCATCATATAGAAGCCTTATTTCAACGCCATGTTCAGCTTTTTTTACAAGTATATCAAGAACGGAATCCCACATCTTGCCCTTTGCAATTATAAAGTATTCAAGGAAAATAAACTTTTCTGCTTTATTAAGTTCAGCAAGAAGATTTTCAAAGAATTCTTCACCGGTTGCAAGAAATTTAGTTTCTGTGT
>JAEWZG010000051.1 GCA_023395435.1 Bacillota bacterium | reverse complement strand
TTTATTCCGAAAGTTACACCCTTCCCGCAAATATCACATTTTGCCATGAGGTTGCACCTCCTTTTCTCTTGTTCATAAAGTCAACATTAATATCTTAGCAGATAATATAAAAAAAATCAAGTGTTTTAAAAAAAATCTTCAAAAAAAGTTTTCGCCACTGTATTTTAGCCAATTATAAGAGTAATATGCTTGAATTTTACTGAAAAATATATTATACTGAATATGTTTTTATAATGGGGTAAAATAGTTTTTTATGTAAGTGAGGTTAATATGTTAGATAATTTCGATCCAGTCAATTTATTAATAAAAGCACTTGTATTATTTACAGCATTGCCAGTTCATGAATGTGCTCATGCTTGGGTCGCTTCTAAACTTGGTGATAATACTGCAAAATATCAGGGAAGAATCACTCTTAATCCTATGAAGCACCTTGATCCTTTTGGATCTTTAGCAATGCTTTTGGTCGGATTTGGATGGGCTAAGCCTGTACCTATAAATCCTAGGAATTTCAAAAATAGAAAAGCTGGTATGGCAATATCTTCATTGGCTGGACCTGTATCAAATATTTTAATGGCTTATATATTTATTATTATTTATAAAGTTGTCGGTTTTCTTGGCTATATTAATAGTTTTGATACTGTCAAAATCATGCAGGTACTCTCATATATTGTTATATTAAATATTGGACTTGGAATATTCAATTTATTACCTATTCCACCGCTAGATGGTTCACGAATAGCAACGTTATTTTTACCGTCAAGAACATACTTTAAGATAATGCAGTATGAACAGTATATTTTTATTGGTATGATTATTGTAATTTTTTCAGGAATTTTGGACAGACCTCTTGCTTTCTTGCAATATGGACTTTTAAATATCCTTGATTTCCTTACAGGCTATGTAGACCTTATTTTTGAAGCGGTGATGAAGTAATGAGTACTGTATCATATAAACTTGATACTTTTGAAGGTCCACTCGACCTTTTATTATATCTTATATCAAAGCATAAGCTTGATATTGCTAATATTGAAATTTCATTGCTTCTTGTTCAGTATCTTGATTATATTGACGGAATTTCCGAGCAGGATATGGAGTATGCTGGTGAATTTCTTGAAATGGCAGCAAGACTTGTATATATAAAGACAGTATCTCTCCTTCCTCAACACGAGGAAGCTACCGAGCTTAAAAAAGAACTTGAGGGAAGGTTGATTGAATATTCTCTCTGTAAGAAAGCTGCACAGCGTCTTTCACTTTCTTATATTGGTGGGGAAATATTCGTCCGTAATCAGCTTGAAATTGAGATAGACAAAACCTATGCTGTTATACATGAACCTGAAGATTTGCTTATTGCATATAGTCTTGTTGTGACTAAAGAAAAAAATAACAAGCCTGTTGAAGCATCTGCATTTACTCCGATTGTTTCAAAGCGTATTGTTTCTGTAACATCAAAAATCATTTATGTACTTAAAAAGCTTTATAACGGTGAAGTTTTTTCAGTTGATAAGCTTTATGAAGGAATGAATGACAGGTCAGAACGTGTAGCGACTTTTTTAGCTGTACTTGAACTAACAAAATCAGGACGTGTTATCCTTAATGATGATAATACCGAGATAAGCTTCAATAGACGAATTGTTTCAAATACTTAATCAGACTTGAAAGGTAAGACTAATATGAATATAGATGAAAAAATCTCAACACTTGAGGCTATACTGTTTGCCTGTGGTGATCCGATAAGCGGGGACAAGCTTTCGTCTGCAAGTGGTGTTGAACTTGAATCACTTCCTAAAATGATTCAGCTTCTTGAGGACAGATATGAAAACTGTCAGAGTGCTTTAAGAGTTTTAAAGCTCGGTGATTGTTATCAGATCACAACAAGACTTGAGTTTGCTGGACCAATAAAAGCAGCAATTGAAAGTAAGAAGAATGCTACTCTTTCACCTGCCGCAATGGAGGTTTTAACGATAATTGCATATAATCAGCCAGTTACAAAGGCTTTTGTTGAACACGTCAGGGGAGTTGACAGCTCATATGTAGTAAATTCTCTTGTTGAAAAAGATTTGCTGGAAGAATCAGGGCGTCTTGATGTCCCTGGACGACCTATAGCATACAGAACAACAAACACCTTTCTTCGTTGTTTTAAGCTATCATCACTTGATGATCTTCCACCGTTACCGAATCATAATGACCAGGTAAGCTTTAATGATATAGATGAAGAGAACGAATTAGCAACAGTTTAATTTTTTGGAGGATGTTATGATAGCTTTATATATAATTCTATCAGTTATTTTAATAATATTCATACTCCTACATTTTTCTGTTGTTTTAACTGTTGATTATTCAGATAATAAGTTTAATTCAAAAGCTAAGTATCTATTTTTTACTATTTATCCTTTCAAAGAAAAAAAGAAGAATAAAAAAAGACAAATAAGAAAAAATAAGAGAAAAAAGAAAAAGCTTGAAAAAAATCTTGCTAAAGAAAAAGCAAAATATGAAGAAATTAAGCAAAAGCAGCCACAAAGCATATCTTTTGATAATAACATTGATCAACCAATTCACGAAACTGAAGTAAAGATTGATCCTGAGGATAATGCTCCTGAAAATGAGTTAAAGGATAATTCTAATGATGATACACAACATAAGTCTGATAATTTATCGTCTGATGATGATAGTGAAGAAAAAAAGAAGAATAAACTTTTTGAAAAGCTTGATGACTTAAAGGATAAGTGGGAGGAAATAAAGCCATATATTCCACTTGGAAAAAAGGCAGTTAAAAAGCTGATTAAAGCAATTAGAATTAATGATTTAAAAGTTGATATTGCTGTTGCTAATGATGATGCATATGAATGTGCGATGTCTTATGGAAAGATGAATGGTGCAGTTTATGGAGCACTTGGTGTAATAACAAGCTTTCTTACAGTGTCAATAAAAAAAGTCAATATATCGGCAAAATATAATTCACCAGATAGTGAATATGCATTTTCAGGAAAGATAAAAACTCGACCAAGTACAATTATTGCGATTGCAATGTTTATTTTAATTAAATATATATATACTAAATTCAAACTCGAAAAACGAAAAAATGAAACGGAGATGTAAAAAATGAGTGATCACCCAATTGAAGGACTTATAGGCGCTTCACTAGAAAAAATTAAGCAAATGGTTGATGTTGAGACAATTATTGGTGACCCTATTACAACAGCAGATGGAATAACAATTATTCCTGTATCAAAGGTATCCTTCGGATTTGCTTCCGGTGGATCTGATATCTCATCAAAATCAGCAAAAGATCTTTTTGGAGGAGGAAGTGGTGCAGGTGTATCAATCTCTCCAATCGCATTTATAGTAATCGCTAATGGTGATGTTAAGCTTCTTCAGATGTCAATGAATGCAAATTCTTCAAATGCTGTTGTTAATATGATCCCTGATGTTATTGATAAAATTACATCAATTGTAAAGAAGAAAGAAAAGAAGGACGAGCAATAATCTATTTTTCAAGAATTTTCGACTGACAACCTGCATAATAATTCATATAAACTACTTTGAGGTGTGAATATGAAGAAATTGCTTTTTAGTATGATTGTTGCTTTGATTTTACCATTTCTATTTATGCCGGCTGATAACACTGCCGATGCTGTCGGCAGTGTTAATATATCTGCTAAATCTGCTATACTTATTGATGCTACTACCGGTAAAGTATTGTATGAAAAAAATGCAGATCAGATAATGCCAATGGCGAGTACAACAAAAATTATGACAACACTTTTGTCTATTGAAAGCGGAAATCTTGATGAGTATTTTACAGTTGATTCAAATGCAATAAAGGTTGAAGGTTCTTCAATGGGGCTTGTTGAAGGTGATCAGGTAACCAAACGTATTTTATGCTATGGAATGATGCTCCCAAGCGGGAATGATGCAGCAAATGCAACAGCAGTTAAAGTTGCTGGCAGTATTAATAATTTTGCAAAGCTAATGAATCAACGAGCCAAGAAAATCGGCATGAAGCATTCAAGTTTTGTCACACCGTCGGGGCTTGATGATTATACAAGTTATCATTATTCAACAGCACGTGATATGGCACTGCTCACGCAGGAAGCATTGAAAAATCCAACCTTCAGGGAAATATGTTCGACACCAAAGGTTGAGCTTCAATATGGTAACCCACCGTACATCAGATGGCTTTACAATTCAAATAAATTATTAAAGCAATATAATGGTTGCATCGGCGTAAAAACTGGTTTTACTGACAAAGCAAAAAGATGTCTTGTATCAGCTTGTACAAGAGATGGCGTTACACTAATATGTGTTACACTTAATGCTCCAAGTGACTGGAACGATCATGTTTGTATGTATGATTATGGGTTTTCAATGGTGAAAAAGGTCGAAATTCCTATTGATAGCATGAATATGCTGGTTCACGTAGTTGGTGGAAAAAGAGAGGTCGCTTTTGTTAAACAGCAGATTCCAGCAACTATTACAATGTTTGGGAATAATACGCCAAATGTTGAAAAAAAAGTATATCTGCCGAAGTTTATTTATGCCCCTGCTAAAAAAGGTGATATTATCGGAAGAGCTGACTATCTTATAGATAATCAGGTAGTTCAGACAGTGCCTATAGTGCTTGATGAAGATATAATAGAATTGTATATAGAGCCGAAGTTTTCATTAAAAAAATTTATAAGGAATGTATTTAAATAAACAATACATAAAGGATGAGAAATTAATTGGAAAAAATAAGAATACAGAAAATTATCAGTGACAGTGGATTTTGTTCAAGAAGAAAAGCCGAGGAGTTTATTTCAAAAAATAGGGTAAAAAACAACGGACACCCTGTAAAGCTCGGTGATAAGGGCGACCCAGCAAGAGATATTATTACTGTTGATGACGAAAGAATATATTTTGATAAAAAGAAACAGTTTACTTATATAATGCTCAACAAGCCTCGTGGATATGTTACAACTATGGAGGATGAAATGGGCAGAAGATGTGTTACAGAGCTGCTTTCAGGAGTGTCGGAGAGAGTTTATCCTATAGGAAGACTTGATCGTAATTCTGAGGGCTTGCTTTTGTTTACAAATGATGGTGTTTTTGCTAATAGTATTATGCACCCAAGTAAGCACGTCAGTAAAACATATCGCGTAACAGTAAGACCTGATATTACTGACGAACAGTTAGTAAAGCTCACTGAGGGTGTTTTAATTGACGGAAAGAAGACCCTGCCTGCAACAATAAATGTCCTCACAAAAGAAACTGGACGAGTTGTTATTCAGATGGTAATCCGTGAGGGAAGAAACAGACAGATAAGAAGAATGTGTGAGGCTGTCGGTCTTGAAGTAGCAAGACTTAAAAGAACAGGCGTTGGTCCTATAAAGCTTGGTATGCTTAAGCCTGGGACATGGCGTGAACTTACAGCCGAAGAACTTCGTTCTTTAAGGAATTCTATAGGTAAGGAAGATTGACATGCTCGAAATTGTACAAGCAAGGGATTATAAAAAATACTATAAGCTATTTGAAGAATTAAATATTGCTGATGAAATAGTCAGCGTTGCTGAAGCCATGGATAACGGAAATGTAATCGGTTTTGGAATATATCATTATAATAATAAAAGCGTAGTGATAGATTATATTGATAGTAAATCTGATCTTGAGCTTTATGATGGAATTGCACGAACAATATTATTTCTTGCATTAAACAATAATATTAATTCTGCTGTATTTAATATTAGTGATAAGATTAACCTCATAAAGTTAAGATTTATTTCTGAAAATGAAAATACTATAGAGAAT
>JAEWZG010000013.1 GCA_023395435.1 Bacillota bacterium | reverse complement strand
GGAACTTGACTTATCTGTGCGTTCATTTAATTGCTTAAAGCGTGCAGGAATTAACACAGTAAATGATCTGATTGAAAAGTCAGAAGAAGAAATGATGAAGGTAAGAAACCTCGGAAAGAAATCATTCGACGAAGTAAGAGAAAAGCTTAGCTCACTCGGATTCCAGATGATGAAGGAAGAGGAATAACTTAACCATAGGTAAGGAGTGAAAATCTATGCCAGGCACAAGAAAATTGGGCAGAACAACAGATCATAGAAAAGCTATGCTTAGAGCTATGGTAACATATCTGCTTGAAAAGGGTAAGATTGAAACAACTGTAACAAGAGCCAAAGAAGTTAGCTCAATGGCCGAGAAGATGATTACTATCGGTAAGACTAACGATCTACACTCCAGACGTCAGGTACTTGCATACGTTACTAAAGAAGACGTAGCAAAGAAGCTTTTTGATGAAATTTCACCAAAATATGCTGATAAGAACGGCGGATACACAAGAATTATTAAAATTGGTCCTCGTCGTGGTGACGCTGCTGAAATGGCAATTATTGAGTTGGTATAATCAATATAAAATTAACGCCCAGTCTTTTGACTGGGCGTTTTATTATCTATTGTTCATTAAAGGGAATTTATTATCAAAAAGGACAGTTCGTGATTTTACGATGTATTTGTTTTTTGAGGCACTTTTAACAATATATTTTACTGTTTTAGCCTTGAAAAATGAGGCAGTATCTGCATAGTAGTTAATAACAATTTCAAATTCGGAATTATCCAGTTCTTTAAAAGATGTAACCTTATTAAAATATGGGAATGAGATATCAGTTGCCACGGCTTCTGCATAACCGGATACTTCATTATAAAATACACTATTCTCTATTTTGAAGTTTTGAACATTAAAGGTGTCACAAATATATTTATTAATTTCTGCGGGCTTAAAATAGTATATGCCATCGTCACGAAATGAACTGTTAGTTAGATATAAATCTAAAACCGTTAATGAAACAAAATCAAATTTAGAATAGTAATGTGAAGAGGAGTGGACATAGTCATGATCAGTTAATAATGGCAATACATCTCGAAGATACTCATAAAGATGACAGTTTATAACTGAATTGTCATAATAAGCATATTGCGACTGTACGGGTTCAAAAAAACGATTCTCTGGGTTGAAACCAATTACTTCCCAGGCATTTGTATAAGGGTCTAATCTAACTACTAAAGAAAACACGTTATTACCGTTTGTGAAAGAATCACTGTCCTTGCAATCTGCTTTGAAGCGTAGCTGATATGAATAAGTTTGGGAGCCTGTATGTTCAATATAAGTCAATTCAAAATCTTTTAACTCAACATCTGAAAGAAGATTAAAAACTTTCTTATCTGTCACACTAATTAATTGGCTTAATGTATCATAATCTTTGTCTTTAAGAGCGGTATAAAACTTCCTTGCCGTGTCATCTGCTTGAGCTTTTTCACTAGAATCAACTTCTGAAGAATCTGCTATACTGTCTTTAGAATCAACAGCCGAAGAGTTCATTGCCGATGTATTGAGTTTATCTTTCTTTTTACCTTTCTCACAACCAACTGTGGATAAAAGCATTGTAACACATGCTAAGATTGCTAAAATTTTATTCATATTTAATCTCCTTTTCGTTTATACTTTCATTATAGTTGGAAAGTAGTTACATATCAATAATATTGAAATTACAAAAAAATTACAGTATGTACAATTTATTTCAGTACTATTACAAAACATATTAGATAGTTACATAAAAAAAGAAGGCGTCAAGCCTTCTATAGTTATTTGTTACTTTTATTTGTAATTGTGTCTGCACCTTTCTGAATAGCAATACTACCTGTTCTAACTATTTCTATAATGCCATATGGTTTGAGCATTTCCTCAAAACGCTGAAGGTGATAGGTTGTATCGGACATTTCAAGTGTAATTGTCGAAAGAGAAATATCAATAATCTTCGCACCCATGATTTCAGCAATAGTCATAATTTCTGAACGCTTATCCGCCGATACACTAATCTTGATGAGAAGAAGTTCTCTTGAAAGAAGCTCGTCTACATCAAGGGTTTTTACCTTAATTACGTCTATAAGCTTATTGAGTTGTTTTTCAATCTGTTCAACAGTGTAGTCATTGCCTTGCGCAATAATTGTGATTCTTGAAACAGCAGGGTCATCAGTCACACCAACAGCAAGGCTATCGATATTGAAGCCACGTCTTGAAAAAAGACCTGAAATTCTTGAGAGAACACCTGCGTGATTTTCAACAAGCACAGAAATTGTATGTTTCATACGCTACCTCCTAAAAGAATAGAAGCATCAGCAGAATAACACAGAATGCAAAAGTCAGGAAGAACACAGTATTAAAGAACTGAATTATGCTGAGTGACTTGGTATTTGCAAGAAGAAGAAGCTCGGAAAGTTCTCCTTCCTTATAATCGTATTTTATGTAGCTTGTGTTGTTTTGCTTGTCAGTCTTTTTGTAGATGTTGTAAGGGAGCTCTTCACCTGTTTCTTCAAGTTCAACAAAGCGGGCAATTTCTTCCTCTGGGCAATTAGACTTAGTAATAAACTTGTCACTAACAAGCTGTTCAATTATTTTATGTTTTGCTTCAGTCATTATATTCCTCCTATTTATTATATACCATATTCAGGGTCAACGTTGCATTCAAGAAGGAAAAGTCCTTTAGAAGTAATTAACCTATCAAGAGCTTTTTCTGCATCTGAATCATTTGCAATTGTTATTGCTTCAATACCAAAAGCGTGCGTAAGTTTTATAAAATCAGGACTTCCATCAAGGGAAACTGCTGTTTGTTTATTATAATTTGTGTGCTGGAGTTGTGAAACCATGCCAAGACAATTGTTCTTCATAATAATTATCTTTATATAGACATTATGTTGAACAGCAGTGGCAAGTTCCATCATCTGCATTTGGAATGAACCATCGCCACATACAGCAACAACCGTAAGCTTTTCATTAGCTAGCTTTGCTCCTATTGCAGATGGAATGGAATAACCCATTGTTCCCATACCACCAGATGTTAGGAAACGCCCGTTTTTTACATTGAAATTGCTTGCAGTCCATATCTGGTTAAGCCCAACATCGGCAACAATAATTGAATCATCTGGGAGTTTTTTCGAAAGAGCAGAAATAAGCTTATGTGGATTTACATAATCTTTTTGTGGCTCAAATTCAGTTTTAAGTGAAACAAGAGAAGATATTTTTTCAATCCATTGCTTGTGTTCGGCTTTTGTGATATGCTCAGCAATCTGTTCAAGAATTGTTTTTGCATCACCGACTACTGGTATATCAACTGCCATGTTTTTCCCGATTTCTGCAGGGTCAATATCAATATGTATTATCTTTGTGGTCTGCTGAAGCTGTATAGGTGATTTTACCGCTCTGTCACCGACTCTTGCACCTATAAGAATAAGAAGGTCACATTCTTGTACTGCAAAGTTTGCAGCTTTTGATCCCATCATTCCAAGCATACCAAAGTAAAGTGGATATTGCGTTGAAACACATGATATGCCCATCATTGTTGTTATGACAGGAATCTGACATTTTTCTGAAAGTGCAGCTACACCTTCACCGGCATTGGATGCAAAAACACCGCCGCCGGCACAGATAAGAGGTCGCTTTGCTTTCTTTAATGCCTCACATATTCGCTTTATCTGGAGCTTATTGCCGGTAGCGGTCGGCTTATAGCTTCTTATTTCAATGGATTTTGGATATGTAAAATTTATTTCTTCATTCTGAACATCAACAGGAATATCAATAAGCACAGGGCCTGGACGCCCACTCCCTGCTATGAAGAAAGCTTCCTTGAAAATTCTCGGAATATCATTAGCGTTTTTTATAAGATAGCTATGCTTAACAAAAGGCTCAGCAGCACCTGTTATATCAGCTTCCTGAAAAACGTCCCTACCGATTAGGTCAGAGCTGACCTGACCTGTTATTATGATAAGTGGAATTGAATCCATATATGCTGTTGCAATAGCAGTAATTAGGTTTGTTGCACCTGGTCCTGATGTAGCAATACATACAGCAGGCTTGCCTGTTATTCTTGCATAACCGCTTGCAGAGTGACCAGAGTTTACTTCGTGACGGACAAGAATATGTCGTACATTCGATTTTGAAAGTGCTTCATAAAACGGACAGATTGCAGCGCCCGGATAACCAAACACGACTTTGGTATTCTCCATTTCAAGGCATTTAACTATTGCTTCACTTGCTTTAATCATCCGAGCTCCATTTCTCCACCACAATTAAATTTCATGAAATGATTTATGGTGGCTTTTCACTTCATTATATGTAATAGTGCTATATTTAATTATAGTTAGTTTCTGTCAGCCCGTCAAGGCTTAATAATATACAATAACATTTAAACTATAAAAAAATTGATGCAAGAAAATAAGTATAATTTGTTATTTGCAATTTGCTGTAAATTGTAGTATTATAGAATAAAACAGATAAAAGGAGCATTTTTTTGAAAAGGTTTATTGTTTTATTAATGGGAGTAACAATGCTTTTTGCTTTAACAGCGTGCTCAAAGATAGAGAAGAGAGATCCTAATTATATAAAAAATGGATATGATAGCGATTATCCTGTTACAATAAATGATGTTACTATTACATCATCACCAAAAAAGGTTGTTAGTCTATCGCCTGCACTTACTGAAGTCATTTATGAGTTTGGATTTGATAAGAAGCTTGTCGGCAGAAGTGATTATTGTACTTATCCTGACAAGGTAGCTGACATAAAATCAGTCGGAAGTCCAGCAAAGCCTGATATTGAAGCTATCATAAGCCTAAAGCCTGATATTGTTGTAACGCAGAGTCCTGTAGCAACCATAGATAAATCATTACTTGAAAAAAAGGGGATAAAGGTTCTTGTAATATCTTCGCCAAGGAGCTTTAATGAGTTTGTTGATGTGTATGGGGCAATGGCCAAGGTTTTCCTGGGAAATATAAAGTCAGACTTAGCTGTTGAAAAAGCTCTTAAGCCACTTGATACAGAAATTACAAAAGTAGGCGAAAAAAAATATGGCAAAAAGTTTGTATACATACTTTCAGAGCAATTAGCTATCGCAACAGGAGACACACTTGAAAGTGACATGCTTGGCATTTTCGGGGATAATATTGCAAAGGATAAGACAAGCTATACGATGACAGCTAATGAAATTGTTTCTGCTAATCCTGATACAATTATCATTTCTGATAAGATTGATTCAGCTAAGCTTCCTGAAAATATCAGAAAGCTTATAACAGCACCAAATGTTAAGCTTATTAAGATTGACAACACTTATTTTGAGAAAGCGACTGTGCGGACAAAGACAGTAATTGAGGATATAGATAAGGCATTATCATCCGAATCAAGCAATGTAACCAATGGCGATAACACAGAAAAATAAATTCTTGTTAAGAGGAAGCCAGGGCTTCCTCTTTTTGTAATTAAACTGTAATTAAATTTTGGAAAAAAATGTACATAATTGATTGACATAGTAATCTAAAAAATATAAAATATACATAAAGAACGAAAGGGGATAATATATGGACGACCCGAGTCGAATGTTTATCGGCTTAATTATCGGATTTGTTTTAATTCTGATTAAAGGCTTTATTACAGCGTGTGAAAGTGCAGTGATAGAAGTAAATGATGCAAAGCTTAAAAGAATTGCTGAAAGGGAAGAACATGCAAAAAGACTTGTGAAAGTTCTTTCAAGACCAAACAGGCTGATTATTTCATTATCAGTATTCAAGGCGATGACGGCAGTAACAGTTGCTATTGTGGCATCACTGTCATTCTTTTCACCACTTGAAAAAAAGCTTCTGAATATATGCGGCAACAAGCGGACTGTTGATGTTCTTACAATTCTTATTATTGTTATTATTACGACAGTTCTGATTTCAACCTTCGGTGATAATATACCAAAGATAATTGCAAAGAAAAACAGCATGGATTTTGCAATAAAAGTCAGTGGAGTGCTAAAGGTAATCGTGATAATAATGCTTCCGCTTACAGCTCTTATTCATATTATTACAAGTCTTCTGGGAAAGCTTTTTGGTTTTTCATCATTAGGTAAAAATCAAGCTGTAACAGAAGAAGAAATTCTAATGATGGTTGACGCTGTTAACGAAACTGGTGCTATTGAGGAAAGTCAAAAGGAAATGATAAACAACATTTTTGAGTTTGACGATCTTGTTATTTCCGATGTAATGACACACAGAACAAATATAATCGGCGTTGAAAAAAATACTTCCATTAGGGAAGTCGTCAATGCATCTGTAAGTCATGGATTTTCAAGAATTCCTGTTTATGAAAACAGTATTGATAATATTATTGGAATTGTTTATATAAAAGATTTACTTATCTTAATAAATACAAATGAAACTGAAAAGGCTTCAATATCCGACTTTATGAGAGATGTCATGTATGTACCACAGACAAATCACTGTCGTGAGCTTTTTAAGGAATTTACATCAGCGAAAGCTCAGATTGCTGTCGTTGTTGATGAATATGGTGGAACAGCAGGACTTGTATCAATGGAAGACCTTCTTGAAGCAATCGTCGGAAACATTCAGGACGAATATGATGATGAGGTAGAAGACTTTGTCAGAATTAATGAGAACACCTATGAAATTTCAGGAACAGCTGACCCTGAGGTTGTATTTGATGAACTCGGAATTGAGCTTTCTGAAGATCATGAATATGATACGATGAGCGGGTTAATGATTGATATTCTCGGATATATTCCGGCTGAAAATGAAATGCCTGCAATTTTACACAACGGAATAATTTTTACGGTTCTTTCAATGGATGATAAGAGAATTGTAAAGCTCAAAGCAGAAATAGTTATTGAGGAAATTGAAGATAAATAAAAATAAAAATGAGGTGTTGCAATGGAGCAGAAGTCAGGTAGTGTAAAATTAATATTAAGCATTGTAATAGCTCTTCTTATAGTTGGCGGAGCCTGGTATCTTACAAGGCAGAACCCTGAGGATAAAAAGACGCTGGAAAATGTGTCATCATCGGATAGTCTGATTACAGATTCAATCGTTGACAGCAGCAGTAAAACTGATACAAAAAAGACAACAATAAAGCAAAATACTACAACTCAAAACAATAAATCAACGACAACTACAGCAGCAGGCAAGACAACAACTACAAAAAAGACTACAGTTGCTACGACAAAAGCCCCGTCTGTAACTTATCCAACGAAAACATCACCAGTATTAAGTTACTATAATCTTACCAGTGAGCAGAAAGAAGTTTACTATAAGCTTTCAGATGCAATCATTAACGGAACATCAAATATTCCTATAGATGAGACAATAACGCCAGATCAATTAAAAGAAGTTTACTGTATTGCAAAGGATCTGAATTATTATAATGCAAATTCTCCTATATCATATACTGAATTATCCTATGAAAAGTCGGGAGAAATATTTTCAGTCAAGCTTAAATACCCATATTCGAAATCTGTCGGTGACAGTAAGACCGCCGCATTGAAAAGCAAAGTAAACTCAATCAAAGCGGGCATACCTAAAACGTCTGATTATGATAAGATAAAGTACATACACGATTACATAATTAATAACTGCAGATATAATTATAATGCTGTATCAAATTCTGCCGCATATCCGATGTCATTTACAGCATATGGAGCACTTGTTGAGGGCTCAGCAGTATGTGAGGGGTACGCAGAGGCATTCTCGTTGCTTTGTAATGAGGTTGGTGTTGACGCTCTGCTTGTTACTGGTACGGGAAACGGCGGCCCTCATATGTGGAATGTGGTCAAGTGCAACGGACAATGGTACCATATGGATGTTACGTGGGATGATGGAATATTAAATGGAAAGGATTTACTTGGATATGCATACTTTAATGTAACAACAGCACAGATTAAAACAGATCACGTTATAGATAATTCTCCGCTAAATGTCCCGTTCGCATCAGCGACAGCAGCAAACTATTACTATTATAATGGTCTTGTGGCAAGCAGCTATACTCAGGCAAAGACGATAGTATTGGCTGAGGCTAAGAAAGATATTTCAGGTGGTGAAAAGGTAATAAGAATAAAGGCTGCGAACCTAAGTGTCAAAAATGAAATTTACAATAAAATGTTATGCAACAATGGCGATATTTTTAGGATTCTCGATCAGGCATTAGGTAGCAAAACATTTAGCTCTGTGCGATCCAGTTCGTCAGAGAACAATGAGATTGATATACGATACATAGTTAATTAAAAAAATCCCGTGAAGATTTCTTCACGGGATTTTCTCTATTTAATTGTTCCGCCACCGATGACGATATCATCATCATAAAATACGACCGCCTGACCGGGTGTAAATGCACGTTGCGGATTATCAAATTCCACAAGTACAGTTCCGTCAGGGATCTGTGATATTGTGCAAGGCTGTTCAATTTGCTTGTATCGTGTCCTTGCCTTGCATTTTAATGGGCTGTCAAGCTTTTCTATTGAAATTAGATTTACGTCTGTTGCAATAAGAGTTGTACTCAACAGATCATTCTCATCACCAAGAACAACAGTGTTATCTTCAGGGTGAATTCCGACAACATAAACAGGTTTTCCCATCGCAATGCCGAGACCCTTTCGCTGACCAATAGTATAGTGGGAAATTCCCTTGTGTCTGCCTAACATATTGCCGTTTGTATCAATGAAGTTGCCTTCTTTTTGTTTTACTCCTGTGTATTCTTCAATAAATCTTGCATAATCACCGTCAGGAACAAAGCAGATATCCTGACTGTCGGGCTTGTTTGCATTAATAAGATTACTTGAATCAGCAAGAACTCTTGCCTCGCTTTTTTTCATCTCTCCCATCGGGAAGAGAATTTTTGAGAGCTGATCCTGAGTTAGATTATATAGAACATAGCTCTGATCCTTTGTATCGTCAAGCGCTTTTTTTAGAAGATAACGTCCTGTGCTATCATCTTTTTCAATTCTTGCATAGTGTCCTGTTGCAAGATAATCACAGTCAAGTGCAACAGCACGTTTCAGCATTTCCTCAAACTTAACATATCTGTTGCAGTCAATACAAGGATTTGGTGTTTCACCTTTAAGATAAGCTGTTGTGAAATTCTTTATAACAGTTTCCTTGAAAAGCTCCTTAAAATTAAAGGTATAGTGATCAATGCCACAACGTGCTGCAACACTTTTCGCATCCTCAACATCTGAAAGTGAGCAACACGTTTTTGTTGTCTTGATACAGGCAGTATCATTATCAAAAAGCTTGAGTGTAACGCCGATTACCTCATATTTTTCTTTTAAAAGCAATAACGCAACAGAGCTGTCGACTCCGCCACTCATTGCAAGCATAACTTTTTTCTTCATATTTACTCCAATAAAATTATTCTGAATTAAAAAAATCTTAACACTAATATTTAAAAAAGTCAACTTGAATGGTA
>JAEWZG010000151.1 GCA_023395435.1 Bacillota bacterium | reverse complement strand
CATACTTGTACTCCTTTAAATAATATAGCATATAATGCTTGCTATCATTATATGGAATCTAAATACTTTTGTGATGAATAATAAGAGAAAAAACAAAGCGACAGAGTAATCTGTCGCTTTGTTGTCTTATTTTATTTATTATTCCAGAATTCATCAGCTAACTTGTTCGAATCATTTTCATCAACTGGCTTAGTTGGTGAAGAAAGCCATTCACTTGTATCCTGTTGTGACGAAGTACTATAACCATTTAATGAATTGTTATAATTATTATTTAAGTTGCCTTGTGAATAGCTACTTTGCTGATTATAGTTGTTTGGTTGCTGATATGTATTGTTACCATACTGGTCTATAGTTGACTGAGTATATCCATTCTGCTGGTATGAGTTATTACCATATTGATTTATATTCTGCTGAAAGCTGTTATAGTTGCCTGGATCATTGAAATATACTGTACGTTGCTTTTTCTTTGTAGCAAAAATAACCAGCAACAGTATTGATGCAACAATAATCACTCCGATATATATAATAAGATTGTCACCGCCTAACAAAGCCATTTTATCTTTGATTTCAAAACTGTTTAAAATATTGTTGAACTCACTTGTTGTTGAATAATTCTTATCAGAATAAACGAAGTAAACATAGTAAATATACTTCCTTGATGAATATATATACATATCTCCATACAGAACATTGCCCTTAGAATCTTTTATTTCGTTCATATACATATAAAGTGCATAATAACCATTTATCTTTTCTTTTTTTGTATTCATATCCATTTCATATTCGCTGGTACTTATCATTTTCTTGCATAAATTTTCAAATTCTAAAACCTGTGAATGCGATGCTACTTTTATTTTTACATTATCTGTATTCTTACTGATCTGTGTCATAAGAACACATTGATTTTTACCATCCTGCATAACCCATGCATTGTTATCAAGAACTTGTGAGTATTTGGATTTATATAAATTACTCTGATTTATATATGTACTTGGAACATCAATGGAAAAACCATTCTTATATTCATATTTTTCAGCACTTACAGGCAAAGCCAAAAAAACATGTAATCAATAAAACAGATACAAATATAGCCACAAACTTTTTCAAAATATAATCCCCCTAAATGTTTTAAAAAATTATAACATTATTTTTATATATTGTAAATATTATATAAAAGTAAAAAAAATATAAAATATTATTGACATAATTATCTTATAGTGTTAATATTTAGATACTTTATTACGAAAGGGGTGTAAATATGATTGCAAAGGTGATCTTACTCTAACTAAATATTTTATGTGGAATTAATATTCCATATAAGAACTAAGCCTTTCGAATACTATATCTGAAATTATGCATATGCATTAATTACGGACATACTGAACAGGTGTGTCCTTTTTTTATTCTTGTATTCAATGGCAGCAAGAAAGGACGGAATTTATGGACAGCATTATTCAAATCAAAAACTTGACAAAAACATTTAAAATTCTTAACAGGCATGAAGGACTTTCCGGCAGTATTAAAGATCTTTTTTCACGTGATTACAAATATCTTAATGCTGTTGATGGTGTATCAATGTCAATTAATCCTGGTGAAATTGTCGGATACTTAGGGCCTAACGGTGCCGGAAAATCAACAACAATCAAAATGATGACAGGCATACTTGAGCCAACTTCAGGTGAAATTCTAGTAAATGGTGTCGTACCTTATAAGAACAGACAGCAAAACGCCCAGAATATCGGTGTTGTTTTCGGGCAACGTTCTCAGCTTTGGTGGTCTTTACCTGTTATTGAATCATTTAAGCTATTAAAGGAAATATACAGAATCGACACAAAAACATATAACGACAATCTTGAATTGTTCAATAGCATTGTTGATATTAGCAAGCTTTATATGAAGCCTGTTCGACAGATGTCACTTGGTCAGCGTACCTTGTGTGACATTGTTGCTTCATTCTTACATAATCCTAAAATAGTTTTCCTTGATGAGCCAACAATCGGACTTGATGTTTCAATGAAGAGTAAAATTCGTGATATTATCAAGCAGATTAACAGTATAAGAGGTACAACAATAATCCTTACAACTCATGATATTGGTGATGTTGAAGCACTTTGCAAGCGTGCTGTTATTATTGACAAAGGAAAAATGGTTTTTGACAATAACTTCGAGCAATTAAAAAATCGCTTTGGAAAGTACAGAACTTTAAAAATAGCAAAAAGTGATGATGAAAACGAATTCATTAAACTTCAGAAAGCTATTTCTGCAATTGCTCAAGGTTCTTCAGTGAGTATTCTTAATAAAGAAGATAACGATGAAGAAAATGAAAAGTGGTTCTCACTCCTTATAGACGAGGATCAAATAGCTCTTGCTGATGTTCTTAATCAGATGATGAAATCAAGTAAGATTGATGATATTAAGATTGAGGAAATACAGACTGAAGATATTATCAGGAAAATCTATGAAGGGGCTGATAATAGTGAGAAAGATTAGATCATTTCTTTGCATTGTTAAAATGTCCTTTATGCATAGGCTTATTTATAGATCCTCCTTGTTCATTTCTCTTGCAACCAATGGAATATATATGTTCATGACTTATTTTTTATGGAGGGCTATTTTTGACAGTACTCCTAACGGTGTAATCAACGGTATGACGTTTAAGGACACTTTTATCTACCTTGCGTTATCTGGATGTATAAGTAGCTCAATCGTTTCCTTTCTTGAATGGAATATGTCAAGCGATGTTAAATCGGGTGATGTTGCAGTATGGTTTATAAAGCCGATTAGTTATCCGCAGTATATGTGCTCAAGAAGCTTTGGTAATATAAGTACAAACTTTATTATGACTTTTATTCCTACATTTATCTTTGTATTTTTCCTTACAAAAGGATATATAGATATTGGAATAAACATTATTATGTTTGTAATAGCCTTCTTTATTGCTGTTCCTATCAGTATGATGCTTGACTTTCTTATTGGCATATTGTCATTCTCAACAGAAAATGTATGGGGCATCAGTACAATGAAAGACAGCATTGTACTTCTTCTCGCTGGCGCTATTGTTCCTCTTGCTTTCTTCCCTGAACCAATTAGGAAGGTTGTTGAGTGGCTCCCGTTCCAGACAATTTATAATCTGCCGCTACAGATCCTTATCAATAAAAATTATGATTTTAAGGATTATGTTGGTCAGATACTCATTCAGCTTGTATGGCTTGCTATTTTATTTATTATTTCAACATTATGTTACAGAAAAGCTGCAAGACGAATGATAGTAAACGGAGGTTAATTATCCTTTGATTTCATAGAAAGGAATGTTTACATCAATGAAAAAAAGAAGCGTATTAAGTTACTTAAGATTATATTTTAAAATGATTGCACAGGATATCAAATCAAGGATGGCATATCGTGCTGACTTTTTTGTGAGTACTATTGCTTTAATTATGGTAAACCTCGGTGGGTTCGTAACATTCTGGCTTATTTTTAAGGCAATTCCAAATATACGAGGCTTTGACTTTT
>JAEWZG010000129.1 GCA_023395435.1 Bacillota bacterium | reverse complement strand
GAGTATAAAAATCACCAGAAACACTTGTTGAAATTATCAGTCCGATTTCACTTGGTTCAATTCCAGCTTTGTCCATTGCAGACTGAACAGCTTTTGCTCCCATATACCATGTTGGTTCACCTTGAGATAAATGACGCTCTTTCATTCCCGTTCTTGTTCTTATCCATTCGTCAGAGGTTTCAATAATACTTGTGAAATCATCATTTGTCACAATTCGTTCAGGAACATATGTCCCGACGCCAACTATTTTAATACCTTTCAAAAAAAGCCCTCCTATTTATTGTTTTGACATAAAAAATATGTTATAATGTGAGTATGGTTTATATCAAATTGTTACTATTTTGTAGTAATCTGATAAATATATATACTTAAGTTGTATTTATAATAATATATATTTATGTATTCAATCTATTTTTTAAGCATAATTATTACACTTTGTAACTTTTCCATTGTATTATATTTTTAGGTACTTTGTCAAGTTAATCTTAAGAAAATAATGCCAGTGTATAAATATAAACAAAATTACTCTGAAAGGATATTCAATATGTCTAAAAACGTTTTTCTTTTCTCTGGGCAGGGCTCACAGTATGCAGGAATGGCAAAGGAGCTTTGTGAATCACTCCCTTCTGCTCTAGAAATCTTTGATATTGCAGATACAGTTTTCAGCTTTAATCTTAAGGAAATCTGTTTTAATGGCCCTGAAGAAGAGCTTTCTAAAACTATATACTCTCAGCCAGCAATTTTTGCTACATCATTATGTGCATTTGAAGCTGCTAAGGAGAATGGCATTAATTTCAGTGCTGTTGCAGGTCATTCGCTCGGTGAATATGCAGCAATGGTCGCTTGTGAAATGATTACTGTTGAGGAAGGCTTTAGGCTCATCAAAGCACGAAGCGAAGCAATGCAGAAGGCTTCTGAAAATTCAAATGGTGCAATGTGTGCGATAATTGGACAATCTGCCGATGAGATAGAAAAAATCTGTAGTGAGATTGGCGGATATGTTATCCCTGTTAATTACAACTCATCAGCACAGACTGTTATTGCAGGTGATGTTGACGCAGTTGACAAGGCAATTGAAATATTTACAGAGAGAAAAGCAAAAGCAATAAAGCTTAACGTTTCTTCTGCATTCCATTCGAAATTAATGCAACCAGCATCAGATGAATTCCTTGCTGCTGTAAAGGATTCTAAAGTTTCTTTTAATTCACCAGTATGTGATTTCTATTCAAATCTTACTGGCGGAATCCTTGATGATTATTCAGATATGCCTGCATACCTTGCAAAGCATATTGTTTCACCTGTAAAATTCACAAGTGAGCTTACCCTTTTAAATGACAATGGTTACAATAACTATATTGAACTTGGTCCGAATAAGGTTCTCACAGGACTTGTTAAGAAAACATTAAAAGGCGTAACAGCCGTTAATATCGAAAATACTGCTACACTTGAAAAGGCATTAAGTTCACTTTTTTCAGAATAGCAGTATCCTCTCACAAAAGGAGTCTTTATTATGACGCGTCAATTCTGCGTTCTTGGAGAAAGCCTGCCTCATACAATTTCACCTACTATCCATCAAAGGCTTTTTGACCTTTCAGAAAAAAAAGGCGACTATTCTATTCTTGAGCTTACTCCTGAACAGCTTTTAACTCAAGTCGACTTTTTAAAAACCTTCACAGGATATAATGTTACAATTCCCCATAAGGTAAAAATTATACCATTTATTGATAAATTGGACGCTTCGGCTGAACGTTACGGAGCAATAAACTGCGTTCATAACAAGGACGGTATCTCAACAGGGTACAACACTGACGTATTCGGCTTCTTACGTGCCCTTGAATCAGGAGGTGGGAATTTAGGCGGAAAAGTTCTTTTATTAGGCTGTGGCGGAGCAGGACGCATGATGGCTATTGAGGCTGCACTCGCTGATTCGGACTTAACAATTGCAGTGAGAGAAAGCTCAATGGAAAAGGCACAGAAGGTTTTAGAAGATATTCTCATTCTAAAGCCTGACGCAAAGGTCACAATAACTTCCCTAAATTCAATTCAGGGTAGCTATGATCTTCTTATAAATTCAACTCCAGTGGGTATGTACCCAGACACCGACAAATGTCCGGTAAGCGACGAAGTCATTCGAAACTGTAAATGTGTGTTTGATGCTATTTACAACCCGACAGAAACATTACTACTAAAGAAATCAATAGAATTTGGAGGATGCACCATTAACGGAATGGCAATGCTTGTTTGGCAGGCGGTTGCCGCTCACGAAATCTGGGACAATGCAAGTTACTCGGCTGAAGAAATAGACTTACTGATAACACAGATGCAGGAATATGTAAAGAGGGTATTTTAATGAATATTTATTTATGTGGTTTTATGGGCTGTGGAAAAACAACAATAGGAAAACTTCTGGCAAAGGAATTTGATTACTCATTCATTGATCTTGATGAATATATTACAGAAAAAACGGGGAAAAGTATTTCAGAAATATTTGAGCAACATGGCGAGCAATACTTCAGAAGGCTTGAAACATCCTCAATTGCAGAACTCACTAATAACAATTTGGTAATTTCAACAGGTGGTGGCGCTCTTGTCAGTATTTCCAACGCGACAAAAGCAAAACATCACGGAAGAATTATATTTATCAACACATCCTTTAATGTTTGCTTTGCGAGAATCTCTGGTGACCAAAAACGTCCTCTTGCAAAAAACAAGTCAAAGGCTGAACTTTATGATCTATATAAAAAAAGAATCCCATACTACATAGCACATTGTGATTATGAGGTGGATGGTAATAATTCACCTGAAGATATCGTTGGTGATATTAAAAAATTCTTGCAAACAAAATAAAATATTGATATAATTTATATAATAAAGGGGAATTAGATTTCCCCTTTTGTTTTATCTTTTGAAAGGAAGTCTTTCTATGGGAACAACAAAATCAAGCAAGGCTAAGCAGACTAAAAAGAAGAAAGCTTCAACGCCAGCAAAAAAGCGTCAGGGCAATGTTATCTTCTCTCTTGATATAGGTACAAGAACTATCGTCGGTATTATTGCAAAAATGGTTGACGGAGTTTTTACAATAATAGACCATGTTTCTGTTCCACATACAAAAAGAGCTATGATTGACGGCCAGATTGAGGATATCAATGCTGTTGCGGGTGTTGTTAACATCGTGAAGTCAACACTTGAAGAGCGTAATAACATTCGTCTTTCGCATGTATGCATTGCTGCTGCAGGACGTGCATTAAAAACGCAACATATCAAGCTTGATATGGAAGTTCCAACTTCTGATGCAATCACTTCCGAAATTGAAAAGACTATTGAGATCGAAGCAGTATCAAAAGCACAAGAAGTAATTGACAAGCAGAAAGCCGAAGATGAGGCTGTTTCATTCTATTGTGTCGGTCACAGCGTAGTTAGTTATTTCCTTGATAGTTACCCAATGAAGAGTATTGTTGGCCATAAGGGAAAGTCTGTTACCATAGAAATTATTGCGGCATTCCTCCCGAATATTGTTGTTGAAGGTTTATATGCTGTTACTGATGCAAACAAACTTACTGTTTCAAGCCTTACACTTGAACCTATTGCCGCTATGAATGTAATTGTTCCACCGGAACTGAGACTTATTAACATTGCACTTGTTGATATCGGTGCTGGAACCTCCGACATTGCTGTTTCCAAGAACGGCAGTATAGTTTCATACGCAATGGCTACTATTGCCGGTGATGAAATTACCGAAGACATTATAAAAAAATATCTTGTTGACTTTGATACAGCAGAGCAGATGAAATTTTCATCAAAGTCAGATACTATCACATATAAAGACATTCTCGGCGTTGAACAGACTATTGAAGCTAATGATTTCTTCAAGTCAATATATCCGACTGTTGACACACTCGCAGATACGATCGTTAATAATATACTCGAAGTTAATGGCGAGGCCCCTGCGGCAGTATTCCTTGTCGGTGGCGGAAGTCAGATACCTGATCTTGTTTATATTATTGCAAAAAAGCTTGATATTCCTGAAGCACGAGTAGCAGTCGGCGGACATAACTTTATTAAAAATGTTGTACTCGGCGGAAATGATATAACAGGCCCTGAATTTGTAACACCTATCGGTATTGGTGTAACTTCAACTATTCAAAGCGGGTATGATTTCTCAACAATTATCCTGAATGACAAAAAGTACAGAGTCTTTGATACAAGGAATATGAACATTCTCGACCTGCTTATGGTGGCAGGTTTTAAGGCAAGACAGATTATCGGTCATTCTGGCAAGAATCTTTCATTTACTCTTAACGGAGAACAAATGCTCTTTAAGGGTGAAATTTCAACCCCAGCACAGCTTACTTTAAATGGTGAGCCTGCTACTATTGAAACAAAAATAAAACAAGGCGACGTTGTGAATATCATTCCCGCTACTACAGGAATTTCCGCACAGGCAACAATTTCAGACATTGCGGGCGACGTTTCACCAAAATATATTACCTTTGACGGTATACAGTATCCCATCGGCACAAGTGCTGTTGTAAATGGAAATGTTGTTGATAGCAACTATAAAATTATCAATGGTGACAATGTTGTCATTACATCAATTTCAAAGCTTTCTGAGCTACTTGATAATATAGATTTCAACGCAGTGGGTTATAAGTTCCAAAAAGGTAAGGCTATAATTCCTGTTGACAGCTTTTTAAATGACGGAGATATAATCACCTCACAAAAACTCCCCGAAAAGGTTATCCCTCCTATCGTTACAAAAATAGAAGCTGCACAAGTGATTGCACCACCCACTGTTCCTGAGATTGTTCCACAGTCCCCAATTTCATCAAATACCCCTGCTATCAACATTACATTAAATGGCATGGGTACAATTCTTCCTGGAAAAGAGGATAATTCACCACACGCTTTCCTTGAAGTGTTAACCTTAGTTTCTCTTGATTTATCAAACCCACAGGGTAATCTTATTATGAGAATAAACGGACAGAATGCATCATATACAAGCTTGCTTAATAATAATGACAACGTTGAACTTTACTTTGACTAGCATACCCTATCACAGTATACGCATAATATTTATTATCAATATTGTCACTTTATAACAGGAGGTTTTCTATGAAATTACTGACATTGACTTGTGTCGCTTTATTAATTCTATCAATGTCAGGATGTTCTGATGAAAAAAGCTCTACCTCGGATTCTTCGTTATCACAAGTTACAACACCGTCTGTTACAACCACTATGCCAGAAACTACTACAACTATAACAACAACCACTCCCGCTATGACCACAACGGCAACACCGGTTATTGCTCCACCTAAAGGCTCAGTACCAGCCGGATTTGATGCAAAGCTTTTTGTAAGAAGCCCCTCATTTGAAAGCAATATAGCTTTTATTGGTGATTCAATATGCTCAGGTTTTAAGGTTTATCCTAAACTACTATTAGCAAATCAGGTTTTTGCTGATAGAAATATAAGAACAGATACTATATATAATTATACATTTTCATATAACAACGGAAAGTATAATATAGTTGATTGTATAAAAGCATCACAGCCGAAGAATGTTTATTTATGGATGGGCCTAAACGGAATAAACTTCACCTCAAAGGAAGCTTACGCAACAAATATGGTGAATTTAGTCCAAAAACTCAAAGCTGTAAGCCCACAGACAAAATTTTATATAATGTCAATGGCACCAACAACAGCTTCACATTCATGGCACGCGAACGGCAAGATAAAAGAATGCAATGTATACACAGAAAATCTGCTGAAAGCAAGCTACCCCGATATCGGCTTTGTGAATATATATAACATTCTCTCCGATAAACATGGCAATCTCTTATCAGTTTTTGCCGCCGCTGACGGATGTCATCTTAAGCCAATAGCTTATACAAGAATTCTTTCATATATGGCTTATGGGAAATAGAAAAGAACAAGCGTTACTTAACTGTAACGCTTGTTTTTTTATAGGTAATGTTTTATACGTTCCTCTGGGTTACAGCCGTCTATGGACAAAACCATAACCTTATCCCATATTTCTTCTAAGCTACTACCTTGAAAGACCTTGTCTGATGACATATGTTTGAAATCAGAATAATCATAAGCATTATTACCGTCAGGAGTCAATCCGAACCAAAATACATCTTCATCAGTACATTGATTTGACATTTTTCCCATCCAGCATTCATAAAACTGCTCGTATCCGTCAATGCAAAACTCAATTTCTATACAGGATCTCCCTTGTAAATCAGTATTGAGGCATTGACTTATATCTTTAAATGTAATCATAATGCTACCTTAAAATAAGGTTCTCCAACTCCTTAACTGTATCACAGATATAATCTGCTCGGGCTTTTTCAAATTCTTCTCTATTGCCAAAGCCATAAAGAATACCTATTGATTCAATATTGTTTGCCTTAGCTCCATATATATCGTGCTCACGATCACCAATCATAACAGCCTGCGATAAATCTGTTATATTCATCTCATTTAAAGCATATTCGATAACCTCAGCCTTTGTATCTCTCTCGCCCTTTAACGTACTCCCCGCCATAAAGGAAAAGTATTTTGTCAAACCAAAATAATCAATTATTTTTTCGGAAAATTCAATTGGCTTTGATGTGGCAAGAATAATCTCCTTGCCGCTTTTTTTAAGTATATCAAGCAGTTCTGGAATCCCCTCATACAAATCATTTTCAAATATGCCTTTTTCTGAAAATCTTTCTCGGTATTTTTTAATTGCCTGTGCTGTTGTTTCATCATTAAACCCATAATACTCTTTAAAAGCCCATGTAAGAGGCGGACCGATAAACCTCTTCAGATTTTCCTGCTTTTCGTCAATTCCAAATGATGCAAGTGAATACTGAACAGATTTTGTTATTCCCTCATATGGGTTTGTCAGCGTTCCGTCAAGGTCAAAAAGAATGAATTTTTTGTTTAGCATTTTATTATCCTTTATTATTTTTATTATATCAAATTATATTATTTATTTAAACCTTTTGTACCCGCTTTTTGCTGTGTTATACGATAAACGGAAGTACTTGAAAGCCGAAATTTCATCTTTAATATAGCTTTCAACAAGCTGTCGTGTCATTTCTACCTTCTTCTGTTCTGCATTACATATATCAATTCCGCCATAACGCTCTTTCATATAAATATCAAGCACCTCTTTAATACTGTCATTTACATCCGGATTAAAACAATTAATTCTTAATGAATATTCAGATAAGGTTTCAAATTCTTCAAGCTTGAGCTTTTTGCTTTCGAGCAATTTTATTAATGCGGCAAAATCCATATAAATCTTAAGATTATTATCCGCCGACTTATACAGTCTTTCATACTTTATAAAGGTAATATTTATTTTAACATATTCAATCAACGGTGTGAGCAATATTACAAGACCAGCAATAATAACTAAAAGCCACAGGATCCTTCCACCTGTATTTTTTAAATCAATAGTTCCACCACTTTCACTTGAACTATTTGAATCCAATGCAGTATCATCACTGCTTGCGTCACTGCTGTCAGTAATGCTTGAGCTTGAATCAGGTGTTGAGCTTGACTGCTGTGAGGAAGAATCAGGTTTGCTTTCAATACGACTTGAACTGTCAGTTTTTGAACTTGAACCAAATTCATTATACACAAAACCAGCGGTAGGTTCAAAATTCACCCATCCTAATCCCTCAATATAACCTTCAACCCATGCGTGAGCTTCATTTTCTGTTACATTATATTTTGCTTTGAACGGTTCGGCTTTTACAATATATCCCTGTGCTATTCTTGTTGGAATACCAAGGCTTCTTCCCATAATAGCCATTGCCGAAGCAAAATAAGTACAATACCCGCTCTTCTTCTCAAACAAAAAATAATCCACAGCATCCTTCCCATTTGGTATGGTTCCTGGTTTTATTGTATACTTATAATTAGTGACAAGATAGCTTTCAAGTGCTTTAAGCTTGTCATAATCGGTTTTTGCACCTTTTGTTATTTCCTTTGCAAGTTTAGTAACTCTGTCTGGAACACTCTTTGGGACATTAAGATAGTGACTTCTAATATTTGCTGCACGCTTTTCTAATAAGCCATCAAGATTATTCGGACAATTTTCAAACGAAAGATTATAAGCCTGTTTAATGTAATCAATAACAGTACTTGAATCCATATACATCTCTTGAGCGGAGCCCTCTTCAATTTGTTTCTGAGGATATAAATTGTAGCTATCTTTCTGTGCACTGTATTTAAAACTCTTTTGGTCATTTACCAAGCTTGTGAATGTCCTGTCGAGTTGGGATAAGTCAGTAAAAACAAAGGTATATGCTGTGTCCTTCCCCTGTTGCTTATCGAAAAACCATACTGGCCCTTTGGTATTGACAGAGTTCTCAAAATCAACCTTTGTTCCCACTCTTGTACTATAAAGTACACAATTTGTTTTTAATCCCATGTATCTTATTCTTGTTGCATAACTCTTTACAAAAGAATCCGCTGTGTAGAAAAAGCCACTTCTTATAATTGAATAATATAATTCTGCATAATCAGCTACATATTCGTCAACAACTTCGTTGGCATTGCTTCCCCACTTGACATTATCATTATATTTTCGCGTCCAGCCATTATTCTTATAAGTATCATTTATAGCACCCTTAACATAAATATTCTGCTTTGGAACTGCATTAAAAGTAATTTCAAAAGCAACAGTTTTATCGTTTTTAATGTTTCCGCCAAGCTCTATTCCGTCAGAAAAGCCAATAGTCTTGTCCTTATCTTTATCCTTATCAATAATTCCAAGGTCACCTGCAATATTGTTAATCTGTGCCTTGAGGAATTTATAGGCTGACCTTGCACCACCCCACTCAAGCGGATCAGAAGGTGCCGGCAGAATATTTGAAATTAGAACTACTGCTACGACTATCGGCGCAAGTCTAGAAAGCACCTCAAGCCTTTTGCTCTCGTCCTTCTGCTTTTGTGTATATCTTAAACCTACTTCAATCATTACAAGAACTTCATAAACAAGTGCAAAACTGATTATTATTCTTGGTATGTCATATTCGTAATAGCCACAGAAGCACAGCATTCCCAGAGTAATAATGAAACAAGATAATCTTCTGGTAATATTACTCTGCAAAAAGACCGCATTGATGAGAATGAGTGCAAAGGCTATTCGTTTTGTAAGATTAATATATTGCTCATCCTCACCAGCATTTCCCTCTGCATAGTCAATAAACCAATATATAAACTCCTGAAAATATGAGGTGAAATCTGGAATTGTTAGAATCCAAAAAAGAATTATAACAACCACAACTGATATAAATATTACTTTCCCGGAATTTTGGAGAAGATAATATACCGCAGTCAGTCCGCTTGTGACAAATGAACTGATAATTATCAAATCAATCTCATATTCAAAATTATATGCAACACAGAACGCCACATTGAAAAATACTGTCAGAAGAAATATTGAAGCAACTGAAAATATAATTTTGCTTGCTGATTTTTGCTGTGTCATTCTGTCACCTCTATTTTCTCTCAAGGACGTCTGAAATTCCCTGATCTTTATTTATTACAATAATATCGTTTTTAAAATCTGTTTCGAATTTTTCTCTCTCGCTTCCGTTATCGTCAACTAAAATAACAGTAACAATATTACCAAGCTCAATTGCTCTCTTGCATACATTAGAAATTCGATCTGTTAATCTGTTCATTACCAGAACAAAATGTGAGCCAGATTCTTCTTTTTCAAGGCATTTTATAATACATTCATCTGCTGTATGTGTTGTAGTGAAAACAACCTCTGCACATTTTCTATAAAAATTATTGAATTCATTATCAGTGCTTACTCTAACCATATTAATGACACTGTCAGCATAAACAGCAGTAGTCGGCTTCTTCTTTTTCTGATAAAACTTCATAATAGCAAGTGAAGCTTCAAGAATTTTGTCCTCAGTTTCAACAGAATTATCTTTCGGAGTACCTATCGGGCTAAGATCAACAACAATCTTCATTACAGGGTCAGGATTATTAATATATTTTCTTGTATAAAGCTCGTTCCTTTTTGCACTTGCCTTCCAGTGAATCATCTTTCGGTTATCCCCTGAAATATACCTTCGCATATCAATGTCAGGGACTTCCTGCCTGTTGATGACAGAGAACTGTGGTCTGACTCTGTCACATTCAGTGTCAAGCTCAGCAATAATATTACTGAGAATTATAAGTCTTGGCACGACATAGACCTTACCCAGTTTTTGAACATTACCCGACATTTTGAAAGCATTAAGGAAGTCATGAACAATAACCTTCTTAATTCCCATATCAAAAACGCCCCTCTTCGGGCAGGTTATCTTCGATATGATTTCATATTCTTCCTTTGGAACAATACAATAATTATTGAACAATCCTTTCTCTTCTATATCCTTTTTATCTGAATAATGAATCATTCTTACATTAGTGAACGGCAAAAAGCTCTTATTAGTGAGCAAAACAGAATATGTTACATCCTTACCCTTTTCAATCTGACGCTGTTTTACCGATTGTACAGGCTTAAAAGCAATACCAACATATGCACAATATATCAATGCCGAAAGAGGAATAATTATTGAAATATATAATAATCCATAGGTTACAGGCCCACCGAAAAACGATGCAAAGGTTGCAGTAACAGCAATCATCAGGATTATTGCAATTTTTTTTCGTATCATGCTTGTCCCCCGTTATTTATAAATCGGAACCTTGACCTTGCTTACTATACTATTAACAATGCTACTAATATCCATTTTATTTATTTTAGCTTCCATTGATAAAACAACTCTATGCGACAAAACATATCTGCTCATTTTCTTAACATCATCAGGGAGAACGAACTGCCTGCCCTCTGTATAAGCAAGTGACTGTGATGCTCTTATAAGTGCAAGAGTTGCACGTGGACTTGCCCCAAGTGAAATAAATTCATTCTTTCTTGTTTCATCAATAATATTTACTATATATGAAACAACATCCTTGTTGACCTTTATATTCT
>JAEWZG010000149.1 GCA_023395435.1 Bacillota bacterium | reverse complement strand
GGTTTGTGAAAGGTACGCATATTACAACGCCACAAGTTGCTTTTTCAGCATAAGGCTTCAAAGCTTCAATAAGAGCCTTAGCCTCAGGACGTGTTTTGTTCATTTTCCAGTTTCCAGCTATAATAGCTTGTCTTAATTCTTTTTTCATTTTAAAAAATCTCCTTAAAATTTTATTTTTTTATACCAAACATAAATCCGGTGATAGGCGTTCTTTTTGCGATTTCATAAGTTAAAACGGTAAAAATAAAGCCGAAAGTTATAATCATTATTATCTGTAAAGCGACAATATTCGTAATCTTCATAGTAAAATATCCGACTGCGACTAGCCATGTCTGATGAAATATATAAATTGGGAATGATGCTTTATTAAAGTAATCAGTAAATTTATTTCTAAAATTTAAATAATGCTTACCTAAGCCGATAATTGCTAAAATTGTGACCCATATCATCAAATTAACTGACACAGAAGTCAGAATTGGAGAGTAAAAGTTCCCATAATCAATTTTTATTAAATTAATAATGTTTAAAATGATTGCAGAACCTAATAATATAAATCTATTTTTGTCAAGTATATTTTGTATGTTATCATCACTTATGAAAATATATCCTAACATAAAAAGAGAGATGTATAGACCGACGCGTTCTCCCAAAACCTCAAATCCACTTAGCAAAGCGTTAGGCATAAACAATAATATTAGTTTTAGTATGTTCCATTTCTCACCATTTATTTTTTTACTTTTTTTATTATAAAGAAGTATTAATGGAAGCATCAAAAGCGAAATCAGAAACAAACACAGCATAAACCATGTATTCCCAGGGGTAAGACCACCTCTGTAACCTGAGAAATCAGTTACTTTAGTGAAAAATAAACCATACTGCTCAAAGAAACCGCCAGTATAAGCATTATGCTGTACTTCGGCAAAATAGGTCTGTGGAGGAACTATAAGCGTCATACCAAAAATAAATGGAATAATGAGCTTGAAAAAACGTTCCCTTATGTATTCCTTTGAAGTACGCTTTTTAAGCGCATAATAAGCACTTACACCAGCCAAAAGGTACAAGATTGGCATAAACCATTTTGATGTGATATCAATAAACATATCGCAAAAAGCTATCGGAGTTCCTTCCACATAAAAAGCCTCAATTGAATTGAACATTCTGGAGGTATGAAAAGGGAATAATAATAAAATGCAGATGATACGGATATTATCGATATAATGTTTTCTCATACTGTCTTTCACTCGCTTACTGATAAGGGCAGGCAAAATGCCTGCCCTTAATAAGTTATTTACTTTTTATCTGCAATAACAGCAATACCTGGAAGAACCTTGCCCTCAAGATATTCAAGTGAAGCTCCGCCACCTGTTGAAATATGGCTCATCTTATCAGCAAAGCCAAGCTGGATAACAGCAGCTGCTGAGTCACCACCACCGATGATTGTTGTAGCGTCTGTTTCAGCAAGAGCCTTAGCAACAGCTATTGTTCCTTTTGCTAGGATTGGGTTTTCGAATACGCCCATTGGTCCGTTCCAAACAACAGTTTTTGCTGTTTTAACAGCGCCAGCAAATAATTCCTGTGTTTTTGTTCCGATATCAAGCCCCATCATATCAGCTGGAATCTTATCAGCATCAACTACTGTTATATAGATAGGAGCATCAATTGGATCAGGGAATGATTTTGTGATTGCTGTATCAACTGGAAGAAGGAGCTTTTTGCCTAACTTTTCAGCCTTAGCAAGCATTTCTTTACAGTAATCTACTTTTTCAAGATCAACGAGTGAAGTACCAACTTCATATCCCTTTGCTACAAGGAATGTGTAAGCCATACCACCACCGATAATCAATGTATCACATTTATCTAAAAGATTTGAAATAACATTAAGCTTATCAGCAACCTTTGCACCACCAAGAATAGCAACAAAAGGTCTTTCAGGAACTTCTACTGCATTACCAAGATAGTTGATTTCTTTCTGCATTAAATAGCCTACTGCTGTTTCTTTAATATAATCAGTTACACCAGCTGTTGAAGCGTGAGCTCTGTGAGCTGAACCAAAAGCATCCATTACGAAAACATCAGCAAGTGAAGCAAGTTCTTTTGAAAAATCTGCTCCGTTTTTTGTTTCTTCTGCGCCACGGAAACGTGTATTCTGAAGAAGAACAATATCTCCATCTTTCATTGCTGATACTGCTGATTTTGCATTTTCACCGACTACTGTATCATCGTTTGCAAATACAACTTCCTTTCCAAGAAGCTCTGAAAGTCTTTTTGCTACTGGAGCAAGTGAGAATTTGTCTTCTGGACCGTTCTTTGGCTTTCCAAGGTGTGAGCAAAGAATAAGCTTTCCTCCATCATTAATCAATTTCTTGATTGTTGGGAGAGCTGCTGTGATTCTATTGTCGTTTGTAATAACGCCATCTTTAAGTGGAACATTAAAATCACAACGAACAAGAACCTTCTTTCCTTTTACGTTGATATCATCTACTGAAACCTTATTAAGTCCTGCCATATACTGACATCCTTTCATAATTAAAATACTTTGTCAAGTTGTTAAAAATTAAACAACCTATATTATTTTAAACTATTATAGCAATTAAATCAATATCCAATTACTAAAAAATACTAAAATTTTATTATTATATTTTGTTTATTTCCTAATAAAACTATTATTGCTTGTTTTTATTTGCCTTTATTGTGATACCTGCTACCTCTGCTCCTGCGTTATTTGCAACAGCTGCACCTATTTGAATAGTCATTTCAGCCGGATAGCCGACTTTCTTAATCATTTCCTTTTCAAGCTCAATAGCATGTTCGTCAACATTGCCCTTGATGATAATATATGGAGTTTGAGGAATCATATTCTTTATGGCAGTAGCAGCGATTCTTGGAATAATATTCTTATTTCCTCTTATTTTTTCAAGAACATGTGACTTACCATCAACCATCTGAATAAGAGGACGGAGACCTAAAAGCTCGCCCATGAAAGCTGCTGCACAACTGACTCTGCCTGATCGCTTAACCTGTTCTAATGAGTATGGTGCAAAATAAATTTCGACACAAGAAAACCAGTCTTTCAGATATGATATAATTTCTTCTGAAGAACAACCTCTTCTTGCTTTTTTTGCAGCTTCTACTACAACATATCCATAACCTGCAGTATAGGATAATGAATCAATAACGTGGATTTTAAAGCAGCTTTTTGCTTCTGGGTTTTCTTCAAAGAAGGTATTCCTTGCGAGTACTGCCGAATTGTATGTATTTGATCCAGAAGATGATATGGTTACATTAATAATTTCCTTATAGCCTTCATTATAAATTTTCTTATATTCATCAAGAAATCTAAAAGAGGTAATCTGAGAAGTAACTGGAGCTTCAATTGATGTTGACAAAGCCTCATAAAACTGCTCATTTGATATAGTTTCACGCTCAATATAGTCTTTTCCATCAATAATAACAGGAAAACACATTATATCAATATTATATTCTTTTTCAAGATCAGCAGAAATATCACAGGCTGAGTCTGTCATTATTTTTATCCTTTGCATAATTACCTCCAAGTATATTTCGTTAAAAAACCTTGAGTATTTAGTTCGGGAAAATTCCACTGTCTTAAAATCTCATATGTCGCAATAGCAACAGTATTTGATAGGTTTAAGCTTCTAAGTTCCGGTTTCATAGGAATACGCACGCAGGTTTGTTGATTGTTATATAACAATTCTTCAGGAAGTCCTTTATCTTCTCTTCCAAAAATAATGTAGGAATTATCAGGATATTCAACTTCAGAATATATATTCTGCCCCTTTGTTGTGAAAAAATAATAGGTACCTTTATTATTATTAAAAAAATCTTCAAGATTTTCGTATACTGATACATCAAGCTTGTCCCAATAGTCAAGACCTGCTCTTTTAAGTGCCTTGTCAGAAATATCAAAACCAAGAGGTTTAACAAGATGTAGTTTTGCACCTGTAACTGCACAGGTTCTTGAAATATTACCTGTATTCTGTGGAATTTGTGGCTCAACAAGAACAATATTAAGATTATACATTATTTCACCTATTATATCATAAAATATTATTTGTATCAATAATTTATTAAATGACACAAATACCAAAATTTCTCATAAATTTTCATAATCCCTGAATGTCTGATTCTGTGACAGCAAACCTAAACAGGATTCAATCATAATACCGTTTCGAGGCTGCGTTGTATAGCTAAATGTAGTTTTTATTGCAAGCTCAGCAAAGCTTGTGGCTCTGTTCATTGCAATAGGCAGACTATCGCCTTTAAGCAAGCCACCAACAAGTACGCTAGAAAATATATCACCTGAACCAGGATAACTTACTGGAACGTAATCACAATGAATTTTCCAAAAGGAATTATTATTCTTATCATAGCCGATGTTAGCATTCTCACCATTAGCAAGAGTAATACTTGTCATTACGATAATGTTAGGACCTTTTTCAGACAATCTTACAAGCCAGCTTTTTACTTGGGAAGAAGTCATTGGAGACATAGGGTATTTTTCTCCAAGAAGAATAGAAGCTTCAGTAAGGTTAGGCGTAATAACATCCGCAATTCCAACTAACTCAATCATTCTACTGCAAAGTTCTGGTGTGCAGGTTTTATATGATTTACCGTGATCGCCCATCACAGGGTCAACAACTTTTAGAGAATCAGGGTAGTTTTTAAAAAATTCAAGGCAATGATCGATCTGGCCTGTTGAAGCAAGAAATCCGCTGTATATGCAATTAAAGCCTTCGCCAAGACGTTTATAATGATCAAGAGCAGGAATAATATAATCAGTAAGATCTCTTAAAACAACATCACCAAAACCACCTGTATGTGATGATAATATAGCAGTCGGGACTGGGCAGCATTGAACGCCCATTACAGATAGAATTGGCAAAATTACAGTAAGCGAGCATCTTCCTATACCCGAAAGATCGTGAATTGCTGCAACCTTTTTATTTGGATTCAATATAATCCCCCGCTATTTTACAAATTTTAATAAAGTCAAATATATTATATCATAAAAAGCCATTCATCTCAATAAATTTTTAGCTTTTTTTGTTTTTAATGGGAATTTGTTTTAAGGATATTATTTTTTAAAAATCAAATACTATTAAAAATAATCAAGGAGGATCGAATATGAGTATGGGACCATTTATAAAAGGAATGACACTCGGAGTAACTGTTGGTGCAGTGACATACGCAATGACAAGCACCTCTCCAAGACAGAAAAGAAAAGTCAGAAGAACAGCTACAAGAGCTATGAAGACAGTTGGCCATGTTTTAAATAATGTTTCATATATGATGAAGTAGAATGAAACATAAAAAAGGCACTTGAAACAAGTGCCTTTTTCTTTATTAAAACGTCTGACTTTTCGGTGGAATCAACAATGCTCCAATAATGTAAGCAATTATTCCAGTTCCAGTTAATCCAAATACAACAAACAATAGTCTGATGATATTCTCATCAACATTCAGATACTCACCGAGTCCTCCACATACTCCGCAGATAACCTTTCCCTGTTCAACACGATATAATTTTTTTGCCATTAGAATTCCTCCTATTCCATATCAATTTCTATATCACCTATTCCGTTATTGACTTTCATACAATATTCTCCGTCACGATTTTTATAATGTTTATAACTGGAACCATTTACGGAAATATCACCAATTCCGTTTGAAAAATCAAATCTGTAATTATCTATATTAGTATTTAAGTTAAGTTCAATATTTCCTATTCCTCCTTTAATTTCACAATCTCCATCAATCTTGGCATTAATATTAACATCACCTACTCCAGATTTCAACTCAAGATTAGACAGGTCTGAATTATTTATTTTAAATTCACCTACACCTGTATTAATTGAAGTTTTCTTTGAAATAAGATTACTAATATAAGCTTCTCCCACTCCAGTTTTTATAACTACTTCATCAGCTGTAATATCATATATTTTCAATTCACCTATACCTGTTTTAACTGAAAAATACGATATATTATTAGGAATATATACAGTCAACTCAGATTTTTTTGAATAAAAAAACGGCAAATGATGGTCAGATGTTTCAATAATCAACTTATCATCGGAAACATCTATTTTTATCGAATCTTTACGAACTTCATCAGCAACAATTTTAAGCTGATCGCCCTTTTTTATTATGATTTTTCCTATATTATATTCAATATCAACGGTATTTATTTTCTGAGTATAATCACGTGTAAAGGACTCCGTATCATAATCGCCGAAATATCCGAAACCAGCTCCAAGAGATGCTCCTATTATAACCATAATTATTCCAACAATTATCATAGTACAGGAAATCCAAATTGTAATAGATCTTTTATTCATTATGCTGTTGCCCCCTGTCTATTAAAAAGATTTTTAAAGAAACGTCCTATCCCTCGGAAAGCTGAAGACAATCCTTTGAAAACTGCTTTTATAACTGGGAATACAATTAATAATGAGACACCAAGTGCAATTAAACCGATTCCAATTAATAATATACCAGCTGGTGGATTAACAAACAGCTGGGCAAACCCTACTGCAAGACAAGCAACTGCAGCTACACAGGATGCAATGGTAATCGCAAAGCAGACTGCGATTATTGCAACAAGTATACCAAATGCTGCACCTACTATTCCCACCCAGAAAGGGAATGTAAAAATAATTAAAAGAATAATTAATAGAGTTCTTGTCGGATCAGATGGTTTTTCAGGTTTTTTATTTGTCTGCGGAGGTGTAAATACAGCAGAATAATTACTTTCCGAGTCTGAAACAGCATCAGGATTAATTCCGCTTTCTTTTAAAATTGTTTCTGCCAATTTTTTTGGATCTCCAAGACTTGCAATAACTGCTTGTTCATTTTCTTCGCCGGCATCATCAAAAAATTCATTATAATATGCAAGCGCAGATTCTCTTTCGTCACTTGAAAAGGCGCTGAGATTATCTTGTACAATGTTCAGATATTCGTTTCGGTTCATTGTTCTCCTCCGTTCAGAATTATGTTATCAATATTTGTCTTATAAGTCTTCCACTCTTCTTTATAGATGCCAAGCGTAAGTATTCCTTTTTGAGTAATCTTGTAGTATCGTCTGTTTCTGCCCATATACGACATATCATATGTTTCAAGACAATTATCCTTCAGCAGCCTTCTAAGCACTGGGTAAAGTGTAGATTCTGAAACATCCATTGCTTTTCGTATTTCCTGAGTTATTTTATAACCATAGGTATCCTCCATATTAACTACAGCAAGTACCATTGCATCAAGTAAGCTTGAACTGATTGAAAATGCCAAAACATCACCTGCTTTCTAAATATTATAGTATTATATCTTTTTCTATATTATATACC